>JBOHYO010000498.1:0-2068 GCA_050737935.1 Rhodanobacteraceae bacterium | reverse complement strand
GGCGTCCTCGCAAATCAACAGCCCGATGCGCACCCCGCGCAAGCTCGTGACCATCACGGCGTGGCCGGGTTCGAAATAGCGCTTGTCGTCGAATACGCCGTAGTTCGGCAACACGTTTTTGTGCGCGATTTGCACGATGCGGCCCTCGCGCAACAGCGCGGCCGCGTTGTAGACGGCGCCTTGGCTGTGGGGGAATCCGACCAGCGCGGCAAGACCATTGGTGGCCGCCGCCAGCGCGTCGAGCTGGGTATGGCAGGCGGCAAGGAAGCTCGGCCGCAGCAGCAGGTCTTCCGGCGGATAACCGCTCAGCGCGAGTTCCGGGCACACCAGGAGATCGGCGCCACCCGCGCGCGCGTCGCGGATCAACGTGCGGACGCGATCGGCATTGGCCGCGACCGCGCCGACCGGAAAATCGAACTGGGCCAGCGCTAGTCGCAAAGTGGTCATGCGCTACCTTGTGGGAGCCGGCGGTGCCGGCGGCCGATCGCGCGCGTGGCGCGCTCCTACATTCTAGCGGCCAGTGTCGCGCCCAAGTCGGCGGGCGATTTGACCGTGGTAACGCCTGCCTTCTCCAGCGCCGCGAACTTGGCCGCGGCGGTGCCCTTGCCGCCCGAAATGATCGCGCCGGCGTGCCCCATGCGCTTGCCGGGCGGCGCGGAAGCCCCGGCGATGAACGCGACCACCGGCTTGGTGACGTGTTCCTCGATGAATTCGGCAGCTTCTTCCTCGGCGCTACCGCCGATCTCGCCGACCATGATGATGCCCTCGGTTTGGGCGTCGTCCTGGAACAGCTTGAGGCAATCGATGAAGCTCATGCCGTTGATCGGATCTCCGCCGATGCCGATCACGGTGGATTGGCCAAGGCCGACATTGGTGGTCTGGAACACGGCTTCGTAGGTCAACGTGCCCGAGCGCGACACGATCGCGACCTTGCCGGGCTTGTGGATGTGGCCGGGCATGATGCCTATCTTGCACTCGCCGGGCGTGATGATGCCGGGACAATTGGGGCCGATCAGCACGGTGTCGGGGCAGTCCTTCAGCACGTTCTTGACGCGCAGCATGTCGAGCACCGGAATGCCTTCCGTGATGGCGACGACCACCCGGATGCCGGCGGCGGCGGCTTCCAGGATTGCATCGGCTGCAAACGGCGGCGGTACGAAGATCACCGAGGCATCGGCGCCGGTGTCGTCCACGGCTTCGCGCACCGTGTTGAAAACCGGCAGGCCGATGTGCTCGCCGCCGCCCTTGCCCGGCGTGACACCGCCGACCAGTTTGGTGCCGTATTCGAGCGCCTGTTCGGAGTGGAAGGTGCCCTGGTGGCCGGTGAAGCCCTGGCAAATGACCTTGGTGTTCTTGTTGACGAGGACGGACATGGAAGATCCTTTCGTGTTCTGCGTAGGAGCGGGCCTGCGCGGAGCGCTTGCTCCTTCTTCTGCCCGCGACCGGATGTGTTTCGCGCGACCCATCGCGCGCAAGGCGCGCTCCTACATCAATCAGGCAGCCTTGGCCGCGGCGACGGCTTTCTGCGCCGCGTCGTTCAAGTCGTTCGCGGGGGTGATCTTGAGACCCGAACCACGCAGCAACTCGCGGCCCTTCTCGACGTTGGTGCCTTCGAGGCGCACCACCACCGGAATCTTCAGGCCCACTTCCTTGACCGCCGCGATGATGCCCTCGGCGATCAGGTCGCAGCGCACGATGCCGCCGAAGATGTTGACGAGGATGCAGTTGACCTTGGGCGAGGACAGGATCAGCTTGAATGCGGCGGTCACGCGTTCGGTGGTCGCGCCGCCACCGACGTCGAGGAAGTTCGCGGGTTCGCCACCGGCCAGATTGATCACGTCCATGGTCGCCATCGCGAGGCCCGCGCCGTTGACCATGCAACCGATGTTGCCGTCCATCGTGACGTAATAGAGGTGCTCAGCCGCGGCTTCAGCCTCGGCCTTGTCTTCCTGCGACACGTCGCGCATCGCCGCGAGTTCCGGGTGCCGGAACTCGGCGTTGTCGTCGGAATTGACCTTGCCGTCCAGCGCCGCCAGGTCGCCGGACTTCACGACCGCCAGCGGGTTCA
>JBOHYO010000497.1:0-1655 GCA_050737935.1 Rhodanobacteraceae bacterium | reverse complement strand
TGAAGGCCCATTGCGTCGGATCGTCGGGATTGCCGTACTCGGCCATCCATGATGCGCCGGCCGACAGATGCGTGTACCGCTTCATGTCGAGCAACGGCACTTCGCAGGCGATCGCACCAGAGACCTGCGGAGACTCGGTGAGCATGTTGCCCATCAGCAGGCCGCCGTTGCTGCCGCCTTCGGCGCCGAGGTGCTGCGGCGAAGAGACGCCCCGCTTGATCAGGTCTTCCGCAACCGCGGCGAAGTCCTGGTAGGCCTTCGGACGGTTGGACTTGAGCGCGGCCTTGTGCCACGCCGGGCCGTATTCGCCGCCGCCGCGGATGTTGGCGACGACGTACACGCCGCCCCGTTCCAGCCATGCGCGGCCGATCGAACCGGAATAGTGCGGCAGCAGCGACACTTCGAAACCGCCGTAGCCGTATTCGAGCGTGCGGTTGCTGCCGTCGAGCTTCATGTCCTTCGGCGCGATCTCGAAGTAGGGCACGCGGGTGCCGTCCTTCGAAGTCGCGAAATGCTGGCTGACCTCGAATTTCGAGGCGTCGAAGAACGCGGGCTCCTGCTTGATCTTCTTTGCGGGCTCGCTGCCCAGCACACCGCGCTCCAGCGACGGCGGATCGAGGAAGCCGGTGACGGTGAGCCAGTATTCGTCGGAATGATCAGGGTCGGTGTCGACCACCGCGACCGTGCTGAACTTGGGCGCGCCCGGTAACGCCTGGTGCTGCCATGCGCCGTTGCCCGAGGCTGGCGGCGTCAGCACGTCGAGGCGGCTTTTCACGTCGTCCAGCACATCCAGGATGAGATGGTGTTGCGTCCACGAATAGCCCGCGAGCGCGGTGTGTGCGTCGGGCGTGAACAACGCCGTGAAATCACGCTTGCCCGCCATGAAATCATCGAAGTTCATCGCGATCAGCGCGCCCGCCGACCAGGTCTTGCCGCCGGTCGTCCACGGAGATTTGGTCTGCACCACCAGCCACTGGCGATGCACGTCGGCGTTGGCGTCTTCCGGCACCTCGACCTTGACGAGCTTGCCATCGTGCAATTGATACATGTCGCCGTGGTAGAAATCCTTCTGCACCGAAACGAAGTCGCGCTCGTACCCCTTCGTGCGATCGTGGTAGGCGCCGATGGCAAGGTCGGTCGGCTTGCCTTCGTATACGACGGTCGCCGACGCCAGCGGCGTGCCGCGCGTCCATTCCTTGACGATCCGTGGATAGCTCGACTTGGTCATCGAACCCGGTCCGAAATCGGTGCCGACATAGATGTGGTTCGCGTCGATCCAGTCGACTTCGGTTTTCGCGACCGGCAGGAAGAAGCCACCGTTCACGAAGGTTCTCGAGGGCAGGTCGAACTCGCGTACTTCCACCGCGTCGCCGCCGCCGGGCGACAACGACACCAGGCAATGCGTGTAGTCGGGCTTCATGCAGCGCGCGCCCTTGAACACCCACTTCTTGTCCTCGGCCTTGTTCAGCGCATCGATGTCGAGCACCGTTTCCCACTTCGGGTCGGCCTTCTCGTATTCGGCAAGCGTGGTGCGCCGCCAGATGCCGCGGGGATTCACCTTGTCCTGCCAGAAGTTGTACAGGTAATCACCCATGCGATGGACGTAGGGGATGCGTGCCTCCGAATCGAGCACTTCGAGGATCTCGCCGCGGGTC
>JBOHYO010000496.1:0-4390 GCA_050737935.1 Rhodanobacteraceae bacterium | reverse complement strand
CCAAATAAAAAACGATATGCTGTTCAGTTGCTTGCATGCCACGCCATTTGCGCCTCCGACTAAATGTGTAAACATCTCCGACACTTTGGCGCGATCAAGACGGCTTGCGCAGGTCAGGCCGCGCTCGTCCCGCCCGTGTCCGCGCCTGCCGCGCCGGGCGTGATCTTCATGATCGACTGGCGAACCTCGCGGGCGAGGATCAGCCGCGCGTCGCGTGCGACGTCGTTGAGAGCGGCGTCGAACTCGAGCTTGCCGTCGGCGTCCGCCCAGATGATCCGCCGTTCGCGCAGCTTCTGGATGAATCCGCGGAACAGGCTCTTGTCGAAAAATTCCGGCGCGCTTTGCTGGTAGAGCAGCGACAACCGTTGCGCGGCGAGTTGGCACAGGTTTTCGAGCTGCGCTGCGCTGAGCGTATGCGGACCGTTCTTCACCAGTGCCGCGATGGCGATGTAGTAGCGCTCGAACGCCTGCAGCAGGGAGTGGGCGAGCAGGCGCAACTGGTAGGAATCGTCTTCGCGGCCGGTCGCCTGGTGCAAGATACGGCCGTCGCCGCCCGTTGCGAGCAGACCGCGGGCGATCAGGAATTCGATCAGCGCGTCGATCCGCGCCTCGAAACCGTCGGTATCCCAGGGCAGGAACAGTTCCGACTGGATGAAGGGATACACGACGCGTCCCAGCCGCTTGACGGTGTCGCGCGCGATCCGCCGATTGTTGATGAAGCAGCACGACACCCAGGCCCCGGCGGCGAACAGATGCAGCACGTTGTTGCGGAAGTAGGAAAGCAGTACCGCCTTCTCGCCATGCACGGCGAGCACGTCGCCGAGCGGATGCGCCACGCGCGAGATCCAGCCCATCTGCTCGCCGTACGTCACGATGTCGGCGGGCGCCATCGGCGTCACGGTGGTGCGATCGGAGTAGGGCAGCTCGGTCAGGATCGCCTTCATCAGCTCCAATTGTGCGAGCAGGTCGGCCTCTGCCAGGGCGTGGCGCGGCGAGGCGAGCAGGGCCAGCGCAAGCAGGTTTACCGGATTGACGTCGGCTGCACGGTTGATCTCGACCTGGATGCGGGTGGCGAGCGTGTCGGTGACGGTGGCGAGCCATTCCGGCTTGTTCTCGCCAGTGGCCTGTTCGCGCCACGCGGGTTCCACGGCGTCGAGCAGCGGATTGAGGAGCACCGGTTCGCCGAAGTTCAGGGCGACCCGCCCGTAGCGCTGACGCAGCGCACGCAGGCCCCGCAGCAGCCCCCACCACGACTCGGTTTCTTTTTTCCGACCGGACAATTCGCCGATGTAGGAACGCCCTTCCATCAACTTTTCGTAGCCGATGTAGACCGGCTGGAACAGGATCGGCCGGCGCGGTGCGCGCAAGAATGCGCGCACGGTCATCGAAAGCAGGCCACCGCGCGGCGTCAGCAGCCGACCGGTGCGCGAGCGCGTGCCTTCGATGAAGTATTCGATCGGCACGCCACGATCGATGAGCTGCGCGAGGTATTCCTTGAAGATCACCGAGTACAGCGCATTGCCCTTGAAGCTGCGACGCTGGAAGAACGCCCCGCCGCGGCGCAGGAACGATCCCAATACCGGCAGGTTGAGGTTGGCGCCGGCGGAGATATGCGGTACCACCACGCCACTCTGGTGGAGCTGGAACGACATCAGAACGTAATCGGCGTGGCTGCGATGGCAGGGCACGTACACGACTTCGTGGCCCGGTGCGTTCGCGCGCAAGGTGTCGAAATGGTGCATCGTGATGCCGTCGTACAACTTGTTCCAGAAGTTCGACAGCAGGAACGAAACCGAGCGTACGAACGGCGGCGAATAATCCGCCGCGATTTCGCGCGCGTAATGCTCGGCGCGCTTCCAGGCCTTGGCCGTGGAGATGTTCTCCTTGGCCGCGGTGGTGGCGATCGCCGCACGCACGGCTTCCGCGTTCAGCACCGAATCGACCACCGTGCGGCGGTGCGAAAGATCGGGGCCGATCACCGCGGTGCGGACGCGCCGGAAATGCACGCGCAACACGCGCGCGAGCTTGCGCTGCAGCCTTTCGGGCCGCTCGTCGGACTCCTCGCGCAGCTCGCTGAGCGAAATCGGCGGCGAGAACCGCACGATCGTGTCGCGCCCGTTCAGCAGCATCGCGAGCAGGCGCCGGAAATGACCCACCACCGCCCAGTTTTCCGAAAACAGCACGCTGAACCAGCCCGACTGGCGGTTCGGCGCCCGGCCCACGTAGATCGCGACCGGCATCAGTTGCACGTTGCGGGCCGGATCGGCTTCCAGCATCCGCAGCAGTTGCCGGATCGTGCCTTGCGCGGCGTGGTCGCGGCCCCGTCGCTGGAACCAGCCACCGGTGCCGCGCATCGCGAACATCGCGCGACGCCGCCGGCCGAGCCCCGGAACCATCGCGAGCGGGCTCGGCATCCCGGCCTCGCGGCAAGCGCGCTCCAGGATCAGGCTGTCGGAGAAGCCGTTGCGCTCGATCACGTAGATCACCGGCGTGTCCGCGGCGAGCAGCGCCACTGGTTCCGCCGGGTCGCGCTTGATCCGGAGCCACGGTCCCAGCAGCGCACCCCACAGCGCGCGCCACCAACCGGCGTGCACGAGCGCGTCGCGGGACAAGGTCTGGTTCATGACGTGGGCCATGTTGCGCAGTGGCGGCTGGTATTAGGGCCTGTTAACGCTATGCCAAGCGAGCCGCGTTGCTTCGCAGCGGCCGCCAGACAAGGTTGCGCGCCGCTGCGCCATAGCGGTTCTATGGCCAAGGCGCGCGCCGCCGTATGGCGGCCGCTGCGGAGCAACCCTTCGGGCCGTGGCCCATTTGCCCGCATGGCTGTGTCATCGCTCGTCTATGTATCGACATACATCTTCCTCACTCTTCCTTGCCCTGCGAGCAATGGGCCGACGGCGCGGCCGTTTGGCATAGCGTTAATAGGCCCAAGGGCGCACGAGTCGGGATTGTCCCACAACCCTGCGCGTTGCTCGCGCGGCCAGGGCGGCGGCCAGTACAGCCGGTCGGATGCCGGCAAGCAGTCAGACAAAATCAGGAACGCGAAGCCGCAGGCGGGATAACGGAGGTGGCCGATGGCGCCCCGGTCGGCGCGATCGAACTTCCGGCAGCCGCCGGCGCGGAGCTGCCGCTCGAAGCAGGCGCGGGATGCGCCTTGCGCCATGCTTCCAGCATCGCTTCGTCGTACCAATGCCCTTCCTGCTTCACCATCGGCCACTCGGCCGACAACGGTTTGTCAGCCAGCGTCAGCTTCACCTCGATGGTCGCGCGGTTGCCGTCATGGCCGACGGCCTGGACGCTGGCCTCGTTCAGGACCTTGGCGAGATCGAGTCCGTAGATGTCGAGCAGCTTCTCGAGCGCTCTCCAGATAACCCCGTAGCGCTCCATGGTGCCCGCGTAGTCGAGCGCACGCCACTGCGCCAGCGTCTCGACGTGCAACTGCCGGGCAGTGGCGCAAACCAGGCCAATCGCCTTTTTTGCCTTGCCGGGATCACTGAAATCGGTCGACTTTGCCCACCCGATCGATGCGTCGAGCGCCTGGGTCACCAGCGTCCTTTGCGCGGAGCCCAGTTGCGGCGAATTCGCGATCATCTGCTTGCCGGCGGCTTCCACGATGCCACCGAGGATCGGCATGGTCTTGCCCTTGCCGCCGCGCATCCGCGCGAGTTCCGGCTGCAGGCGCTTGGCCAGCTTCGCCTCGGCGCCGGGCTCGGTGAGCATCTGCATGATCTTGGCGAACTGCTCCTGCTGCGCGACGGAGGCCGGGACCGGATGCGCGTGGGCCTTGTCCCACTCGCTGCGCCAGGTGGCGTAATCCGCGGACGAAAGCCGGTTGCGCATCAGGTTGTCGAAGTCGCCCGCCGCAGTCAGGCGCAGGTTGGTGGCGACGGCCTTCTCGGGCGTGACGTTGCTCGGCGGTGGCGGCGCGTGGTGGCAGGCCGCCAATACCAGCGCGAGCATGCAGGCCACCGCCATCGCGGCTGTTCGCCGGCCCGGCCGGCAGCGTGTTCCCGTTTGCATGCGGCGGAGTGTGGCGAGCCCGCGCCGGCCACGCAAGTTCCGCCGAGCCCCGGCGGCCCGACCGGAGCGGCTGTTGTGAAAAGTCAGGCCATGGATGGCCGCTCTGGCCTTGAAAACGCCGCGCGCTCGAATCTCGCGACACGCTCGCAGGAGCAGCGTTCACGGATGAACGCAAAAACACGCCCATGGATAGCCGCTCTGGACTTGCGAACGCCTCGTACCGAATCTTGCCATTTATCGGCCGGAGCAGCGTTCATGGAGGAATGCAAAAATATGCCAGACTCCGCGCATGAACGATATCCAGTACCCCGCGCTGCGCGCCTCCCGGCCGACCGCGACCGCGAGCTATCTCGCCGCCGCAGCAGGCCTG
>JBOHYO010000495.1:0-4009 GCA_050737935.1 Rhodanobacteraceae bacterium | reverse complement strand
AGCTCACACCCAAGGCTATCGTCGCTGCACTGAATGAACACATCGTCGGCCAGGTCGACGCCAAGCGCGCGGTCGCCGTGGCTCTACGCAACCGTTGGCGGCGCCAGCAGCTCTCGCCCGAATTGCGCGACGAGGTGACGCCCAAGAACATCCTGATGATCGGCCCCACCGGCGTCGGCAAGACCGAGATCGCGCGGCGGCTCGCGACGCTGGCGAGGGCGCCTTTCGTGAAGATCGAGGCGACCAAGTTCACCGAAGTCGGCTACGTCGGCAAGGATGTCGATTCGATCGTGCGCGACCTCGCCGACGTCGCGTACAAATTGACCCGCGACTTCGCCAAGGAACGGGTGCGCTCGCAGGCCGAGGAACACGCCGACGAACGGATCCTCGACGCATTGCTGCCGCGCCGCGAGGCGAGCGGCGGGTGGGACCAGCAGGCCGACCAGCAACAACAGCTCGAATCCGATACGTCCACCCGGACGAAGCTCCGCAAGCAATTGCGCGAGGGCGCGCTGGACGACCGCGAGATCGAACTGGAGTTTTCGATGAATGTCGGGGTCGAAATCATGGCGCCCCCGGGCATGGAGGAAATGTCGCAACAACTGCGCTCGATGTTCCAGAACCTCGGTGGCAGCAAGAGCCAGAAGCGCAAACTGATGATCAAGGCCGCGCGGCCGCTGCTGATCGACGAGGAGGCCGGCAAGCTGCTCAACGACGATGAGCTGCGCGCGCAGGCCGTCGAGAATTGCGAGCAGAACGGCATCGTGTTCATCGACGAAATCGACAAGGTCGCGCAGCGCAGCGACTGGGGCACGGGTGCAGGCGTGTCGCGCGAAGGCGTGCAGCGCGACCTCCTGCCGCTGGTGGAGGGCTCGACCGTTTCCACCAAGTACGGCCCCGTGAAGACCGACCATGTGCTGTTCATTGCCTCGGGCGCGTTCTCGATGGCCAAGCCGTCCGATCTGATTCCGGAACTGCAGGGGCGGTTGCCGATTCGCGTCGAACTGTCGGCGCTGTCGGTCGAGGATTTCAAACGGATCCTCGAGGAGCCGAACAACGCCCTGACCAAGCAGTACGCGGCCATGCTCAAGACCGAGGGCGTAACACTGGAATTCACCGACGAGGGTATTGCCAGGTTGGCCGAAGTGGCCTTCAACGTGAACGAGAGCACCGAGAACATCGGCGCACGCCGGCTGCAGACCGTGATGGAGCGGCTGCTGGAAACCATTTCGTTCGAGGCGGCCGACAAAAGCGGCGAAACATACGTGATCGACGCCGAATATGTCGATAAAAACCTCAAGGACCTCGCCGCCAACGAGGATTTGTCCCGCTACATCCTGTGAGGAAGCTTGTGAGTACCGGATCAGGGTATTCCCTGGCCGGCCAGCTACAATGAGGTCATGGGCAAGGTCCTGAAATTCGAGTCCGGCAGTCCGCGCCCGAAGCTTCGGGGCGCGCTGCAGCGCGGAGAACTGGTCCGGGTATGGCGCAGCAATCTCGAGGAAGGCAGTTTCTGCGGCTATCTCGCCGGCATTGGTCGCGAGTGGCTGCTGATGTGGGTGGTCGGTGACCAGATCGGTTTCGATGGCATGTACGCAATGCGCCTGGCCGACGTCACCGAGGTGGAAGCTCCCGACGGCCACCACGTCTTCATCGAAAAAGCACTGGCGGTGCGCAACGTTCATCCGCGCCTGCCCCACAAGTTTCCGCTCGATGACATTACCCAGGTGGTGCGTGCCGCTGCCGAGTATGCGGCGGTGATGTGCGTGCACGTGGATACCGAGGACGAGCACGAGGTCTGCTACATCGGACGCCCCCTCGGGATTGAGGATGACGGGTTCACCCTGCAGGAAATCAGCCCCGACGCCGAATGGCTGCGCGAACCCTCGTTCTTCGGCTGGGAAGAGATCTCGACCGTGAGCTTCGACGAGCCGTACGCCCAGGTCCTGGTGGACGTGGCTGGGCAGCCGCCGCGGATCGATTTCGCGGGGTCGGGGTTCGGGGCAAGTTGATGCGATCGTCCATGATCGCTGCTCCTCCGGATTTCGGAAGCTCGTGCTGAGATCCAGGGCCAAGGGACAACAGAACGGCCATCCATGGCCTGACTTTTTCACAATAGCCGCTGCGGCTGGAGCGGCACAATCCCGGTCCTCCGATGGCTGACGCGCATCAGGCACCTATCGTGGTGCGTTGTTAAAATCAGCGGCATGCCAGCCGTTCCCAAGCCCACCGAGATCACCCTGCACAAGCAGTCGCGGACCCTGGAAGTCGCCTTCGACTCGGGCGAGCGTTTCGTGATGCCTTGCGAATACCTGCGTGTCCATTCGCCTTCCGCCGAGGTGCAGGGCCATGGCCCCGGAGAGCGGGTGCTGGTCGCCGGCAAGCGTGACGTCAACATCAGCGCGATCGAACCGGTCGGCAACTATGCCGTGCTGCTGCGCTTCTCCGACGGCCATGCCACTGGCATCTTCTCTTGGGAAACGCTCTACGACCTCGGCATCAACCAGGACACGAATTGGCAGTCGTATCTGGACGCACTGGAAAAGAACCAGCTCTCGCGCGAGCCGAAGTCGCCCTACGGACATCCGGTGCCGATGCGCGGGCCAAAGCCGAGGTAGGTTGGGCTGAGCCGGGCTTTATCCGGCGAAGCCCAACGGGATTCACGCCGGAATGTTGGGCTTCCCCGGAGCATGCTTTGGGTTCAACCCAACCTACGTTGAAGATTTCGCGTGCACCGCGGCACGCCGAGCCAAGCTTTCCCTTGGCCAACACTTCTCGCGGTCGTAATACTCCGGCATTGCAGGCACGCCATCGGGCAGGACCACCCAGGGCTGCTTGGACATCGTGAAGATGTGGATGTCGGGCGGAAAGCGGTCCGGATCATCCAGCGTGCCGACCCGGATGAAGGTGAACAGTGGACCGGCGCCCGCGTAGTGGCTCCACAGCGCGAGCCGGCAACTCGGGCAACGCGCGATGTTCTGGCCCTCGCCACTCGCCGAGGGCGTCATCACCATTTCGGGCTCGCCGTGCACTCGGTTCACGCATTCGGTTTCGATCAGCGCGTTCAGCACGAACGCGCTGCCCGTTTCGCGCTGGCACCACCGGCAGTGGCAGCAGTGCACGAACATTGGCGCGCGAGTCAGCCGGTAGCGGATGAACCGGCAATGACAGCCGCCGTCGAAAGTTTCGGTGACCATGATTCCATCCGAAGCCGAGTCATTTGTTGCCGTCATTCCGGATCCGGCCTTCGGCCGGCCCCGGAATGGCGAACGTAGTCGGAGTTTCGGTCGCCTTCGCGAAAGCTCCTACTCCCCGGCAAACAGCGCGTTCAGGTCGTCCTCGTCGAACGCCAGCTTGTCGCGCGTCCCGCCGCCTTCCAGCACCGCTTGGGCCAACTCCGCCTTGCGCGCCTTCAGGTCCTCGATCCGTTCCTCGATGGTATCGGCGCAGATCAGCCGGTACACGAACACCGGCTTGTCCTGCCCGATTCGGTGCGCGCGGTCGGAGGCCTGGGTTTCGGCCGCCGGGTTCCACCACGGGTCGTAATGGATCACGGTGTCGGCCGCGGTGAGGTTCAGCCCCACGCCGCCGGCCTTCAGCGACAACAGGAACAACGGGACCTCGCCTTCCTGGAACTTGCGCACCGGCTCGGCGCGATCGCGGGTGTCGCCGGTCAGCGTTACGTATTGCAGGTGACGGCGGTTCAACTCGCGCGCGACCAGCGCAAGCATTTCCGTGAATTGGCTGAACAGCAGCACGCGCCGCCCTTCGCTTAGCAAGGCCGGCAACATCTCCATCAGCAGCTCCATCTTGGCCGACTCGCGCACTCCGCGCGCGGATTCGAGCTTGACCAGGCGCGGATCGCAGCAGGTCTGGCGGAGCTTCAACAGCGCGTCCAGCACGATGATGCCGCTGTGCTCGATGCCGCGCTGGCGGACCACCTCGCGCACCTCGTCGCCCAGCGAAACGCGCAGCGCGTCGTACAGCTCGCGCTGTTTGCCGGACAGCA
>JBOHYO010000494.1:0-3013 GCA_050737935.1 Rhodanobacteraceae bacterium | reverse complement strand
GGCGTCGGCGATGGTGAACGGCACGTTGAGCATCCGTGCCAAGGTCTCCGCCAGCAGCGTCTTGCCGCTGCCGGTGGGGCCGATCAGCAGGATGTTGGACTTGGCCAGCTCGATGTCGTCGTTCTTGGCGCGCGATTCCATCCGCTTGTAGTGGTTGTACACCGCCACTGCCAGCGACTTCTTGGCGCGGGTCTGCCCGATCACGTACTGGTCGAGCGTCTCCATGATCTCGCGCGGTTTGGGCAACTGGGTGCGGCCGGACGCCGCCTTCTCTTCCAGTTCCTCACGGATGATGTCGTTGCACAACTCGACGCATTCATCGCAGATGAACACGCTCGGGCCCGCGATCAGCTTGCGGACTTCGTGCTGGCTCTTTCCGCAGAACGAGCAATACAGGATCTTGCCGCCCTCTGTGCCGCGGCCGGGCCGGTCCTCGCTCATTGCATGCTCCGTCGATCAGTGGTTCTGGACATCATGGGTGGACGCCAAGTGCGCGGCCAGCATAACACAGCCGGACCCCGGTCCGACGGCCCTGGAAGCCCGGGCTCCTGCCGTAAACCAGTGAAAAAACGCGCGCTTGCGTGCGGATGTCAGGCCGACTTCACCGACCCATCGGCGCGGCGCTCCACCACCGAGTCGATCAGCCCGTACTCCTTCGCCTGGACCGGGCTCATGAACCGGTCGCGCTCCATGTCGCGGGCAATTTCGTCGACCGGGCGCCCGGTGTGCTGGGCGTAGATCTCGTTCAGCCGCTTGCGCACAAACAGGATTTCCTTTGCCTGGATCTCGATGTCGGTGGCCTGGCCCTGCGCGCCGCCCGAAGGCTGGTGGATCATGATGCGCGAGTTGGGCAGCGCGTAGCGCTTGCCCGCTGCGCCCGCCATCAGCAACATCGAACCCGCGCTCGCGGCCTGGCCGGTGCACATGGTGCTGACGTCGGGCTTGACGAACTGCATGGTGTCGTAGATCGCGAGGCCCGCGGTCACCGCCCCACCGGGGCTGTTGATGTAGAGACTGATGTCCTTGTCCGGATTTTCCGACTCCAGGAACAACATCTGCGCGACCACGAGGTTCGCCACGTTGTCGTCGATCGGACCGACCAGGAAGATGATGCGTTCCTTCAGCAACCTCGAATAAATGTCGTAGGAACGCTCGCCCCGCGAGGTCTGCTCGACCACCATCGGAACCAGGTTGAGGTCGTTGATTTCGTGCTTTGCCCGGTGCTGCATGGAGTTCTCCGGTGGGTGGCGGCGGCCTCGGCCGCCTTGCTTCAACTTGCGCTGCTTCAAGAAGCGCTGTTTTGCGGGCGCATCACGTCATCGAAACCGAGGGTCACGTCGGTGGTGGCCGCGTGTTCGGCCACCCATTCCGAAACCTGGTCCTCGAGCACCGAGGTGCGCACGTTGTCCATCATCTGGGGGTTGTTGCGATAGAGTTCAACGACCTGCTCGGGCTCTTCGTAGGTCGATGCGACCTTGGCGATCCGGTCGCTGACCTTGCGGTTGTCGACCCGCAGGTTGTTGCTCTGCGCGATCTGGCGAAGCAGCAGCCCGGCGATCACCCGTTGGCGCGCGATCGGCCGGGCCGCATCGAGGGCCGCCGGCGGCATCGGCTGGTTGCCGGGGAGATTGCCCATTGCCGAACGCACCAGCGATTCGGCTTCCGCATTTTCGAGCACCTTCGGCACCTCGAGGTCCGCGTAGGTCGCGGCGAGCTTGCCGCCTACCTCATTGCGCAGGCGTGCCCGGAGGGCATTGTCCAGTTCGCGCTCGAGGTTCGAGCGGACTTCCGTGCGAAAGGTCTCGACGGTGCCGTCGGCGACCCCGAAGTTGTGGATGAAGGCTTCGTCCACTGACGGGAGCCTGCCTTCCTGGACCTCGCCGATCCGCAGGTCGACACGCGCCTGCCGCGCCGCCAATTGCGGGATCGGGAAGTTCGGCGGAAACTCGGCCTCGAACGAAAGCTCCTCGCCAGCCGCATGTCCCTGCAGCGCACCGTCGAACACGGCCAGTGCACCATTGGAGGCGATGACGGTCGCCGCGCGTTCGCGGCCTTCGGCCGGATGGCGGAAGTCGTCCGCCTGCGCGGCGTAGTCGACGATCACCATGTCGCCATCGGCGGCGGCGCGGTCGACGATCGCAAAGACGCGGCGCTGTTCGCGCAAGGTCTCGATCATCTTGTCGACATCGGCCTCGCCCACCTCGGCGCGAGGACGGTCGATCTTGAGGATCGCGATATCCACCGTCGGCAATTCCGGCATGACCTCGAAGGTCGCGGTGTAGGCGATCTCGCCGTCCTTCGGCTTGCCATCGGTGTCGATGCTGGGGTTGGCGACCGGCTGCAGCTTTTCCTGCTGCACCGCATCGCTGAAAGTGCTGGTGATCAGGTCGGACAGCGCTTCGCCTCGCACCTGTTCACCGAAACGCTGCTCGATGACCTTGGCGGGCACCTTGCCCGGGCGGAAGCCTTTCAGGCGCACGCTGCGGCCGAGTTCGGCAATGCGCTGGCGCACCTTGGTTTCGAACTGCTCGGCGGGAAACGTGACCGTCAGCTTGCGTTCGAGCTTGCCGGTGTTTTCCAGGGACACTTGCATTGCGGCTCCTGATGTTCGATGCGGATCTTGGGCGTTGGTGGCGGCGTTCAAGTCGGCGAATCCGTGATCCTGTGTGCTCGGCCTTCCATCACCGCCTTGCGGACCGGCCATCCTTCAGTCGGCCAGCGGGAAAGCGTCGTCGGTGGAACAAGCTTGGTGGTGCGAAAGGCGGGACTCGAACCCGCACGGGTTGCCCCACTGGAACCTAAATCCAGCGCGTCTGCCAGTTCCGCCACTTTCGCCCCGCTCCGCGACACCGCGCGATTATCACCGGCCACGCCCACTTGCGGTGCGGGACAAGGGGGAGAGGCTACCTGTGGCGGAATGGTGGGCCGTCTAGGATTCGAACCTAGGACCAAGAGATTAAGAGTCTCCTGCTCTACCAACTGAGCTAACGGCCCGCAAACTGGGGTGGACGAT
>JBOHYO010000493.1:0-3279 GCA_050737935.1 Rhodanobacteraceae bacterium | reverse complement strand
AACGCGTACGCCCAGTGGTTGCCGTTGGCGGCATTGTCGGCGGCATAAGGGCTCGAGCCGTTCGGGCTCCAACCGGCAGAAAGGAACAAATCGCCGTAGCCTATTCCTGTCCCGTTTTTCGTCCACTGCGACTCTGTACCCGCGTTGCCGGCAAAGTTCGTATAGATGGTGACGGTGAGTCGACTCCCCGACAGGCTGGCGTCCATGCCGTGGATGTCGTAAGTGGACGGCCCGATCACGTCGGTGTAACCATGGCTGTCGGCGCCTTGGTAGGTGTCGCTCAACATCGTTGCCGAGGCGCTCGAAAAAACGCCCACCAGGCCGAGAACCGCTACCGCGAGCGGCAGTTTCGTCTTCATGTTTTCCCCCTGTTGCGCAAATCTCCCGGAGGGATGCTGCGGCTTGTCGCGATGGTTCTTCCAATCGCGGAAGCGTTGGCTCTCCGGCGTACGTTTCGACGGCCGCATATCTTGCAGCCAAGTACAAGGGAGCAAGCTTTGTGCCAGTAATTAATAGTCTTGTGATTCAATCACCTGGAATGATGTTCATTGGTTCAATCGGCAGGATTTGTAAAGAATTCCGACAGTCACCCGTGCGTGCGGGGCGCCATGGCGCTGCCGCTCGGACATCTGGAGCAAGGTGTTCGGCGCGTCGGCGACGGCAGGAATAGGGAAGTGGGCAACGAATCAGGGGTGAAGTGATCGATCCGGCCGAGCGCCATTCGTCGACCGTTCGCATCCACCGCGCGGCTGAATGCTCTCCATCCCTGGCTGGGGACGTACGCGCGGCCAAAGGCCCAGCCGACGATCAAGGCTGCGTTTGCGGCGATGTGGAAACCGCGATCGGTACGGGCACGAGCCGGATCGAACTCGTCCGCGGCGTACTTGGATCAGGGGACATGAAAAAGCCCGCCGAAGCGGGCTTTTCCACAAGCTTGGGAAGGAGGCTTACGCCGCCTGCACCTGGTCCGCCTGCATGCCCTTCGGGCCTTTGACGGCGACGAAGGTGACCTTCTGGCCTTCCTGCAGCGACTTGAAACCGTCGCCTTGGATCGCCCGGAAATGGACGAACAAGTCGTCACCACTTTCCGGGGTGATGAAGCCGAAGCCCTTGGCATCGTTGAACCACTTGACTGTACCGCTCTGGCGATCCGCCATGACACATACCTTTTAAAACTGTGGATGAATTACGGCATGGAGTGAGGCGAACTCGCCGCAAAGATACGCAGTGCATCCGAAGTTGCCTCAAGCGCTGCCCGACCAGTGTACCAGATATTTGGCTCAGGTTCACATCCGGGTAGCTGATTTGTCGTGCGGTGGGCGGCGGGCAGGCCCCGTACCTGCCAAGCGGTGGGTTTGGGCTTGAATCATGGCGGAAAAACCCGAAGGCGAAACCCGGACGGCGAGGCCCAACCGGGGATCCCGCTGGGTGCTCATCGCGCGCTGTCGGTCAGGCAGGGTTGCGGCGCGCCGGTCGGCGCTGCGTCCGCGGGCCAGGTGGCGGCGGTCATTCTCACCTTGCCCTGGCCCTGAAAGGAGGTTGCCGAGTGGCCCAACTGCAGCAGGTAGGCCCCGGCCGGTCGCTGCCAGTGTTGGCCGCGGCTGTCGAAATCCACCAGCAGGCGCGGGTCGGCGGTTGCCTCCAGGTGCGCGGACTGACCCGGCTTCAGGGTGATCCGGCACCAGCCCGCCAGTCGCCGTACCTCGCCCCGGCCGGGCAGGGTCACGTAGAGTTGGGGCACGTCCACTCCTTCGCGTGGGCCGCGGTTGGTTACGGTGAACGTGGCCGCAAGGCGGCCCTGTTCGATCCGCGCTTCGAAACCGCTGTATTCGAAGTGCGTGTAGGTCAGGCCGTAGCCGAACGGGAACAGCGGTTCGAGGTGCTGGCGCTGATACCAGCGGTAACCCACGTCGGCGCCTTCGATGTCGTAGTCCACGTCCTGCGCAGGTTGGCCGTGCGGCAGCGGGCCGATGGCAGCGAGGCCCGCGCCGGGGATTTGCGGGCGCGGCAGTTGTGATTCGTCGCGCGGCCAACTCACCGGCAGGCGGCCGGACGGATCGACTTCGCCGTACAGCAGCCGCGCGATCGCCTCGCCGCCGGCCGCGCCGGGGTACCACGCTTCCAGCACCGCGCCGACCTGGGTCAGCCACGGCATCGCGACCGGGCCGTTGTTTTCCAGCACGACGATGGTGTGCGGGTTCGCCTTGGCCACGGCTTCGACCAGCGCATCCTGGTTGCCGGGCAGGGCAAGCATCGGCAGGTCGAAACTTTCCGCCGCCCATTGTTCGACGAACACTACAGCCACGTCCGAACCTGCCGCCAGTCGCGCGGCGGCGGCGATGTCCTTGCCGTCGGCGTAATTCACCTTGCCATGCGCGCGCCGTTCGATGGCCGCCAGCGGTGCGGAAGGTTGATAAATGCGCGGGCCCGGCCAGTTCGTAGGCGGCACGCCCGGCACTGCATTGCCCTCGGGCGACTCCACCGCCGAGGAACCGCCGCCGGTCAGCACGCCTTTGTCGGCATGGCCGCCGATCACCGCCACGGACTCCGCGGCGGACAGCGGCAGCAGCGCATCCTGATTGCGCAGCAGCACCGCGCCGGCTTCCTCGACGCGCTGGGCCACCTTGTGGTCGGCGTCGAAATCGATGGGCGCCGGTTTGGCCGGGTGGTCGATCACCCCGGCCGCGAACAGGCTGCGCAGGATGCGTCGCGCAATGTCGTCGATACGCGATTGCGGCACCTCGCCGGATGCGACTGCTGCGCGCAACGGCTTGTCGAAGTACACCTGCTTGTCGAAGGCCTCGCCGGCCGATTCCTGGTCCAGTCCGGCCAGCGCGGATTTTGCGGCGCTGTGCACGGCGCCCCAGTCCGACATCACGAAACCGCGGTAGTGCCAGTCTTGCTTCAGCACCTGATCGAGCAGCCAGTGATCCTCGCAGGCATACACCGCGTTGATGCGGTTGTACGAACACATCAGCGCACCGGGGTGCCCGGCCTCGATCGCGATTTCGAAGGCGAGCAGGTCCGATTCGCGAGCGGCGGCGCGATCGATGTTCGCACTCAGCGTGTTGCGGCCGGTTTCCAGATCGTTGAGCGCGAAGTGCTTGGTGGTGGAGACGACGTGCTGGCTCTGGATGCCCGCGATCGCATTGCCGACGATCAGGCCGGCCAGCAGCGGATCTTCGCCCGCGTATTCGAAATTGCGGCCGTTGCGCGGATCGCGCACCAGGTCCGCGCCGCCGGCCAGCATCACGTTGAAGCCGCGGCGATGCGCTTCGC
>JBOHYO010000492.1:0-5993 GCA_050737935.1 Rhodanobacteraceae bacterium | reverse complement strand
TGTGCACGGCGAAAGCCGCGGGCGTGCGAAGCGATGACCGCGCACTGGCCGATGCGATCACCGCCGCGGACGATCACGACGAGGCGCACGAGTGGTGCGAGGCGCTGCGCGACGCGGGGTCTTCGGTCGTGATCCTGGGCGACGCTGCCATGCAGCATCCGCAGGCCTCCTGGTTGCGCGCACTGTCGCGCGGCATCGCGCAAGCCACCGGCAGCGCGTACAACGAACTGCCATCCGGCGCCAACGCAATCGGCCTTGCGCGCGTGGGTGCGCAGTCGGCGGGGGGTGCCAAGGCCATCCTTGAACAGCCGCCCAAGGCCTTCATTACCTGGCAAACCGGATCGCAGGATACGTTCGCGCCTGCGGCCTACGACCATGCGCGCGAGGCGGCAGGTTTTTATGTTTACGCGGGCGGCTACGCGTGCGAAGGCGTGCGGCGGACCGCCGATGCGATCCTGCCGCTCGGCCTGCCGCCCGAGATCGACGGGACCTACGTGAATGTCGACGGTTTCCTGCAATCGATCGGCGCGGGTGCCGCGCTGCCGGGTGACTCGCGTCCGGGCTGGAAGGTCCTGCGGGCTTTGGGCGCCGCGCTCGGCATCGACGGTTTCGATTTCGTCGACCTGGAGACGGTCCACGGACACATCCGCGGGCAACTCGAACAGCCAGCCCCTGCGGCAGTGGGTGGGCTTGGGGAACGTGCGCGTCCGGCCGACGGCAAGCTGGTGCGTCTCGCGACCGTCGGCATCTATCGCACCGACGCGGTGGTGCGGCGCGCCACGGCGTTGCAGAAGCACCCGTTGAACCGGGCGCCGGCGCTTCGCATCTGCGCGGACGATGCGCGCAGGCTGGGCCTGCTCGACGGCGTCAAGGCGGACGTGGACGGCGTGCAGCTTCCGGTGGTCGTCGACGCGTCGGTACCGCGCGGCTGCGCGTGGGTCGAGGCCGGCCATGCCGCGACGGCGACGCTGCCGCCCTACGGCGCGGCCCTCACCATCAAGGCGGTGACCGCATGAATTCGCGGACGCCATGCCGAAACAAAGCGGGAGCACGACCAATGCGCCTCAGCCCGCGGGTTCGTTCGGTCCCCGGTCCCCGGTCCCCGGTCCCGGCTCTTGGGAGCCACGCATGAACGACGCGATCATCTTCGGGCTCACGCTCGGCAAGATCCTGGCGATCGCCGTACCGGTGATCATCACGGTGGCGATGTACGTGTGGTGGGAACGCAAGGTGATCGGCTGGATGCACGTACGGATGGGGCCGAACAAGATCGGTCCGTTCGGACTGCTGCAGGCGTTCGCGGATGTCTTCAAGCTCCTGTTCAAGGAGATCATCGTCCCGACCAACGCCAACCGGTTCCTGTATTTCATCGCGCCGATGCTGGCGATGGTCCCGGCGCTCGCGGTGTGGGCGGTGATCCCGTTCGACCGCGGCCTCGTCCTGGCCAACGTCAATGCCGGCGTGTTGTACCTGCTGGCGATGTCCTCGCTCGGCGTGTACGGGATCATCCTGGCCGGATGGGCGTCCAATTCGCGCTACGCGCTGCTGGGCTCGATGCGTTCGGCCGCCCAGATGATTTCCTACGAGATCTGCATCGGCATGGCGCTGGTGACCGTGCTGGTGCTCGCGGGCAGTCTCAACTTCTCGGCGATCGTCGAGGCGCAGGCCGGCGGCAAAGGCCTGTTCGACTGGTTCTGGCTGCCGCTGTTGCCGATGTTCTTCGTGTTCTACATCTCCGGTGTCGCCGAGACCAACCGCCTGCCGTTCGACGTGGCGGAAGGTGAGTCGGAAATCGTCGCCGGCTTCCATGTCGAGTATTCGGGTTCGGCGTTCGCGCTGTTTTTCCTCGCCGAATACGCGAACATGATCCTGATGTCGTTCCTGGTGTCGATCCTGTTCATGGGCGGCTGGCTCAGCCCATTCCAGGGCTGGCACCTGGGCGGGCTGTCGGCGCCTGGCTGGTGGTGGCTGTTCGCGAAGTTCTTCTTCTTCGCGACCTCGTTGTTGTGGCTCCGCGCGACCTTCCCGCGCTACCGCTACGACCAGATCATGCGGCTGGGCTGGAAGGTATTCATACCGATCTCGATCGCGTGGATCTTCGTGGCCGGGATCTTCAAGTATTTCGGCGTGGTCACGATTGGCCATTGATCGCTTCAAGCATTCAGACACGGATAAAAGCGGATGGACGCGGATAGAGCGTTTTTTATCCTCTCTTGTTTTTTGATCCGCTTTGATCCGCGTTGATCCGTGTCAAAAGGCTGTTGATCCACCAATTCGGTAATCGAGAAAGTTCCGCGCCATGAAACGTGTCATCCACTATTTCAAGAGCCTGCTCCTGATCGAACTCGCCATCGGCCTGGGCGTGACGCTCAAGTACATGTTCAAGCCTAAGTTCACGATGCGCTTCCCGATGGAGAAGATCCCGCGTTCCGTGCGCTTCCGCGGCCTGCATGCGCTGCGCCGGTACCCCAACGGCGAGGAGCGCTGCATTGCCTGCAAGTTGTGCGAAGCGGTGTGCCCGGCGCTCGCGATCACCATCGACTCGGGGCCACGCGCTTCCGACGGCACCCGGCGCACCACCCGCTATGACATCGACCTTTTCAAGTGCATCTATTGCGGATTCTGCGAGGAGAGCTGCCCGGTGGACTCGATCGTGCTCACCGACATCCTCGAATACCACTTCGAACGCCGCGGCGAGCACATCGTGACCAAGCCGCAACTGCTCGCGCTGGGCGACCGGTTTGAACCGGAAATCGCCGCCGCGCGTGCCCAGGACGCGCCCTACCGGTGACCCTCTGACATGAACCACCAAATCTTCCAGATGGTCTGCTTCGTGTTCTTTGCCGTGGTCGCGGTCGGTGCGGCCCTGGCGGTGATTTCGGTCAAGAACACCGTGCATGCGGTACTGGCGCTGGTGCTCACGTTCTTCTCGACCGCCTGCCTGTGGATGCTGGCCGAAGCGGAATTCCTCGCTCTCGCGCTGGTCGTGGTGTACGTCGGCGCGGTGATGGTGTTGTTCCTGTTCGTGGTGATGATGCTGGACATCAACCTCGAGCCGATGCGGGAAGGTTTCATCAAGTACCTTCCGGTCGGCATCGGCGCCGCGGTGATCATGCTGATCGAAATGCTCGGCATCATCGGCATCAAGACCTTCGAGGTCCAGCCCGGTCCCAATCCGGCGGGTATTTCCAACATCCAGTGGCTGGGCGAGGCACTGTTCCGCCAGTTCCTGCTGCCGTTCGAGATCGCGGCGGTGATCCTGACGGTCGGGCTCGTGTCGGCGGTGGTGCTGGCGCTGCGCGTCCGAACGTTCTCCAAGCGCCAGAGCCCGGCTGCGCAGTCGGCGACAAGGCCCGAGGACCGCCTGCGCATGGTCAAGATGCAGGCCGTCGTGCCAGCGCCCGCACCCGACAAGGAGTCGACCCAGCCATGATGATTCCCCTTTCCTGGTACATCGTGTTCGCGACGGTGCTGTTTTGCATTTCGATCGCGGGCTTTTTCATCAACCGCAAGAACGTGATCGTGCTGCTGATGTGCATTGAGCTGATGCTGCTGGCCGTCAACACCAACTTCGTCGCGTTTTCCCGCTTCCAGGGCAACCCGGCGGGACAGGTTTTCGTGTTCTTCATCCTGACGGTGGCGGCGGCCGAATCCGCGATCGGGCTCGCGATCGTGGTGCTGCTGTTCCGCAACCGCCGCACGATCAACGTCGAAGAAATCGACTCGTTGAAATACTGAGGGGAGATCGATGCCACATCGCTTCGCACGATGCCGCGCCCCCCTTGGCGCGGTCAGCAGAAAAATCGGTGCCACCATTGACGGGGTACAGTCGTGATCAGCCAGAACCTGCTGATAGTGCTGGCGATCGCGCCGCTGGTCGGTGCGCTGATCGCCGGGCTTGCCCGCAACCAGGTCGGCCGCGCCGGCGCCGCCGCGATCGCGATCGTGTCGGTGGCGCTGTCGTTCGCACTGTCGTGCGTGGTGTTCTATCAACTGGTGTGGGGCGGCGCGCCTGCCTTCAACCACAACATCTACACCTGGCTCGAAGTCGGCAGGCTCACGATCGGCATCGGCTTCCTGGTCGATCGCCTGACCGCGTTGATGCTGGTGACGGTCACCTTCGTGTCGTTGATGGTGCACATCTACACCATCGGCTACATGCGCGACGATCCCGGCTTCCAGCGATTCTTCGCCTATATCGCGCTGTTCACGTTCTCGATGCTGCTGCTGGTGCTGGCGAACAACTTCCTGCAGTTGTTCATCGGCTGGGAGCTGGTCGGCCTGGTGTCGTACCTCCTGATCGGCTTCTGGTTCGAACGGCCGACCGCCTCGGCGGCTGCGCTCAAGGCGTTCCTCGTCAATCGCGTCGGCGACTTCGGCTTCATCCTCGGCATCGCTGCCGTCCTGTACGCGTTCCACACCCTCGATTACGGCACCGTATTCGCGAACGCGGGCTCGCTGCAGGGCCGCACCATCGAGGTGGTGGGCGGCCATCCCTGGTCGCTGGCGACGCTGATCTGCCTGCTGCTGTTCGTCGGCGCCTGCGGCAAGTCGGCGCAGGTACCGTTGCATGTGTGGCTGCCGGATTCGATGGAAGGCCCGACGCCGATCTCGGCGTTGATCCATGCCGCGACCATGGTCACAGCGGGCATCTTCATGGTGGCGCGGATGTCGCCGCTCTACGAGCTTTCGACCACCGCGCTTTCGGTGGTGCTGATCGTCGGCGCTACTACCGCTTTCTTCATGGGTTTGGTCGGCATCGTCCAGAACGACATCAAGCGGGTGATCGCCTATTCGACGCTTTCGCAACTCGGCTACATGGTGGCCGCGCTGGGGGCTTCCGCGTACGCGGCGGGCATCTTCCACCTGATGACCCACGCGTTCTTCAAGGCGCTGCTGTTCCTCGGTGCAGGTTCCGTGATCATCGCGATGCACCACGAGCAGGACATGCGCCGGATGGGCGGCCTGCGCAAATACATGCCGATCACCTGGATCACGATGTGGATCGGCTCGCTGGCGCTGGTCGCGGTGCCGGGATTCTCGGGGTTCTTCTCCAAGGACCAGATCATCGACGCGGTCGGCGAGTCGCAGATCTTCGGATCGACTTACGCGTACTGGTGCGTGCTGCTCGGCGTATTCGTGACCGCGCTGTACACCTTCCGGTTGCTGTACATGACCTTCCACGGCAAGGAACGCTTCACGGTGGTGAGCGGAGGCCATGGCCAGGCCAGTGGAGGCGAGCACCCGAAATCCAGCTCGGACGACCCGCACCACGCGCACCATCCGGGTGAACTCGAGCATCCGCCGAAGGAATCGCCCTGGGTGGTGACGGTGCCGCTGGTGTTGCTTGCGATCCCCTCGGCGATCATCGGCTGGTTCGTGACCAGGCCACTGCTGTACGGCGGCTGGTTCGGTGATTCGATCCGGGTACTGCCGGGTCACGACGTGTTGGCGAAAATGAGCGCGGAGTTCCACGGGGTCGTACCGATGTTCTGGCACGGATTCCTGCACGCCCCGTTCTGGATCATGGTGGCCGGTTTCGTGGTCGCGACCTGGATATGGCTGTTCAACCCGCAGATCGCCGATCGCGCCGCGCGGATGTTCCTGCCGCTCTACAAGACGCTGGTCCGGAAGTACTGGTTCGACGAGGTGTACTACAACCTTTTCGCGCGCGGTGGACGGAAGCTCGGCCACGCGTTCTGGAAGGGCGGCGACAGCGCGGTGCTGGATGGCGTGATGGTCGACGGGTCCGCGTCGGTGATCGCACGCAGTTCGCGCGTGCTCCGCCGCCTGCAGACGGGGTTCCTCTACCACTACGCGTTCGCGATGATCGTGGGGCTGATTTTGCTGCTGGGTGGGCTGTGGTTCTGGGGGCTGAGATGATGCCGGCAATGCATGACGGGACCCGGGACCCGGGACCCGGGACCCGAAAGCGAGCCTACCCGTTGGATCGTCGGGCTTCGCAAAAAGCCGCTCAGCCCAACCTGCGGGTC
>JBOHYO010000491.1:0-2395 GCA_050737935.1 Rhodanobacteraceae bacterium | reverse complement strand
GGCGCGATTTGCTCTTGCCGTTCGACTTCGGCAGCTGCGCAAGGCGCACCGCCTGTTCCAGTTCGCGTACCGACCAGTCTTGAGCGGCGGCCTTTTCGGCCAGCGCGATCGCGCGCGGCGCGGGCAGAGTCAGCAGTGCGCGGGCGTGCCCCATTTCGATCCGGCCTTCGTCCAGCAAATCGCGGATCGCCTCGGGCAGTTCGAGGAGGCGCAGCAGGTTGGCGACCGCGGCGCGCGAACGGCCGACCGCGTCGGCGGCCTGTTGCTGGCTCAACTTGAATTCGTCGATCAGGCGCCGCAGCGCCTGCGCTTCCTCCAGCGCCGTCAGTTCCTCGCGCTGGATGTTCTCGATCAGCGCGACCGCCAGCGCCGATTGCGCCGGGATGTCGCGCACCACCGCGGAAATCTCGGTGAGGCCGGCCTTTTTTGCGGCGCGCCAGCGGCGTTCGCCGGCGATCAGTTCGTACTGCCCGCGCCCGGCATCGCGCACCACGATCGGCTGGATCAGGCCCTGCGTCTTGATCGATGCCGCCAGCCCCTCCAGGGCGGCATCATCGAAATGACGGCGCGGCTGATACTTGCCCGGCCGGATCGATGCGACCGCCAGATTCTCGAGCGTTTCGCCGCTTGGCTGGGTGTCGTTGTCGTCCGTGCTTCCCAGCAGCACGTCGAGGTCGCGCGAGCCGAGGCCCCTGCGCTTGGCGGCACTCATGCGGAGACCTTCATCATGGGCGTGGCCGGTGCGCCGGACGGCGGCGGGTTCTGGGCGACGCCCGCGGCCCCGCGGCGGATCATCTCGCCGGCCAATCCGAGGTAGGCGATCGCGCCGCGCGATTCGCGGTCGTACAGATTGATCGGCTTGCCGTGGCTGGGCGCTTCGGCGAGCCGCACGTTGCGCGGCACGACCGAATGCAGCACCTTGTCGCCGAAGTGGCGGGCGAGTTCGGCCGACACGTCGTTGCCGAGCGCGGTGCGCACGTCGAACATCGTGCGGAGCAGGCCCTCGACTTCCAGCGATGGATTCAGCCGCTTGCGCACGGCCTTGATGGTGTCGAGCAGGTCGGTAAGCCCTTCCAGCGCCATCGATTCGCATTGCACCGGGATCAGCACGCTCTGCGCCGCGGTCAGCGCGTTCAACGTGAGCAGGTGCAGCGACGGCGGGCAGTCGATCAGGATGATTGCGTAACGGTCGGCGATCTTCGCGAGTTGTTCCTTGAGCCGCACTTCGCGCGCGATGGCATCCGCGAGTTTCAGCTCCGCCGCGGTGAGGTCACGGTTGCCGGGCAGCAGGTCGAAGCCCGCTTCGGTGGTGACGATCGCCGACTCGATCGGCGCTTCCTCCAGCAGCACATCGCAGCCGTTGGGCTTGGCGGCTCGCTTGTCCACGCCCGAAGACGTCGTCGCGTTGCCCTGCGGATCCAGATCCACCAGCAGGATGCGCCGCTTGGTCTCCGCCAGCGCGGCGGCCAGGTTGACGGCGGTGGTGGTCTTGCCGACGCCGCCTTTCTGGTTGGCGATGGCGATGATGCGGGTCATGGATCGCAACGGAACAAGGATTTCGAGCCGCTTATGCTAGCAGTAGCGCGATCATCCATGATCGCCCCCTCGCAGAGTTCGCTGCGGACTGGTTTGTGTCGGGATCTCAATCACCGGAACGGCCTTGCCTGGCCTGACTTTTCACAACAGAGCCGCTTCGAGTGGCTGCGTGCGCCATTCACCGTGGGTCCGTGCGCGCGAGTTCCACCAGATGGCGCTCGCCGTCCAGCCCCGGTACCGCCAGAGGGTGCAAGGCGAGGATTCGGAAATTTTCCGGAATGGCACCGATCTCCTCCGGGTCGATCCGGCCCTTCATCGCCAGCCAACGTCCTTGCGGCGCCAGCAGGTGGCCGCCCCACAACAGCATGTCGGCAAGGCTCGCGAAGGCGCGCGCGGTGACGATTTCGAACGGACCGGCGACATCCTGGACCCGGGTCTCCCGCACGGTGACATTCGGCAAGGGAAGTGCGCGCACCGCTTCGCGCAGGAACCGAGCCTTCTTGCCGTTGGACTCGATCAGGGTGACCACCAGATCCGGCCGCGCGATCGCCAGCGGAATACCGGGAAGGCCGGCACCGCTGCCCAGATCGGCGAGGGTTCTGCCATGGAGGAACGGAAGCGCCGCCAGTGAATCCAGCAGGTGTCGCGACACCATTTCCGCCGGATCGCGCACCGCGGTGAGGTTGTAGGCACGATTCCAGTGCGCCAGCAGTTCGAGATACGCAAGCAGGCGTGCCCGGGTGTCGGCCCCCAGCTCTAGGTGCATGTCTGCGAGGCCATCGGCAAGTCGGGTTTGCAGGGCAGAAGGGTGCATGGAGACTCCCGGACACCGCGTCGTCGCGTATGGGCGGCATTCGTC
>JBOHYO010000490.1:0-8436 GCA_050737935.1 Rhodanobacteraceae bacterium | reverse complement strand
GGTCGAGCATCGACATCCGGTACATGAGGATGAAGTCGCGGCCCACGGCCTCACGCGTGCGCCGCACGATCTCGATCGGGAAGCGCATGCGGTTTCTCGCCGACCCGCTCCAGCGGTCGCTGCGCTGGTTGCTGCGTTCGGCCAGGAACTGATTGATCAGATAGCCTTCCGAGCCCATGATCTCGACGCCGTCGTAGCCGGCGTCCCGCGCAAGCTTCGCGCAGCGCACGAACGCACGGATCGTCCGATCGATGCCGCGGCCGGACATCGCCCGCGGCGTGAAGGGCGTGATCGGCGACTTGATCCGTGACGGCGCGACGGACAACGGGTGATAGCCGTAGCGTCCGGCATGCAGGATTTGCAGGCAGATCTTCCCGCCTGCAGCGTGCACGGCGTCGGTGATTCGGTGATGCGGCGAAACCTGCCAGCGCGAAGACAACCGGCTCGAGAACGGCTTCAGCCAGCCCTCGATATTCGGCGAAAATCCGCCGGTCACCATCAATCCGACGCCGCCGCGGGCGCGTGCGGCGAAATACTCGGCGAGCTTTCCGAAATCGCGGGCATGGTCTTCGAGGCCCGTGTGCATCGAACCCATCAGCACGCGATTGCGCAGCGTGCAGCAGCCGAGATCAAGCGGCGCGAACAGGTGCGGGTAGGGCGTGGCCGTTGCGGCGTCCGGAGAGGTCATCCCGGCGAGCATGCCTCCGCAGCCGGGCAACGGCAAGCCAGGCGCTCATTTGCGCTATGCTTGGCCGCGCGCCCACATGGCGCGGGCTCGGGGGGACTGCCGTGATTCGCTTGCACAGGTGGTGGTTGCTTGCGGTGGTGGCATTGGCCGGATTGCCGGGGCTGGCCGCCGCCGCGTCGTCGTCGTTCCAGCTCGATGACCTGCAGAAGCTGGTGCGGCTCTCCGATCCGCAGCTCTCGCCGGACGGCAAGACGGTCGCGGTGGTCGCAACGATCCCGGACTGGAAGACCGACAAGCACATCACCGCGATCGAGGTGGTGGATGTCGCGAGCGGCGCCAAGCGCACATGGACCCACGATCGCGAAGACGTGTCCTCGCCGCGCTGGTCGCCCGATGCGACGCAGCTTGCGTTCATCGCCAAGGATCCGCAGACCAAGCAATCCCAGATCTACGTGATGCCACTCGCGAGCGGCGATGCGCGCCGGATCACCGCGGGCAAGGACGACGTCGTCGAATTCACCTGGAGTCCCGACAGCCGCCGGATTGCCTACATCACCCAGGACCCGCCGATCAACGAGAAGGCGATCAAGGCGCACAACAAGGTGTTCCAGGTGACCGACGGCAACTTCCTGCTTCGCAAGGCTGTCGCGCCTTGGCACTTGTGGGTCGTTTCCGCCGACGGCAGCAAGCCGGTCCGGCTGACCGAAGGCAGCTACTCGTTGCAGACCGAGCAGGAAGGCGCGACGCCGCTGGCATGGAGCCGCGATGGCCAGTCGATCGTATTCACGAAATTCCCGGGCCCGTATTGGGGTCCGTCGTTCCGTTCGGTGATCGCCTCGGTGCCAGCGCAAGGCCATGGCAAACCAGCAATGCTTGTCGGCGAGCATGGCGCCAGCGGCTTTGCCTATGCGCCCGCCGGCAAGGCATTCGCGTTCCTGCGCCCGCGCAATGGCGACCAGAACAACGGCAATGCCGTGTACGTCGGCGGCGCTGGCGCGGTGCGCGACGCGACGGCTGCACTCGCCCGCAACATCAATGCCTATGCCTGGCTGCCGGACGGCGAGGCGCTGCTGTTGCAGGGCGAACTCGGCACGCGTTCGGTGCTCTGGGAGCAGCCACTGCACGGTGCAGCCCGCGTGCTCGATCTCGGCGATGTACTCCCGGGCAATGACCTGACCGTAGCGAAGAACGGCGAGATCGCCTTCATCGGCAGTACCGCGGCGCACCCTGACGAGCTCTATTTGATGGCTTCGGTGCACGGGAAGCCGCGGCGACTGACCGACGTCAACGCTTTCGTGGACAAGCTTGCGCTGGGCCGCAGCGAAGCGATCGAATGGAGCGGGCCGGGCGGCTTCCACGAGGATGGTGTGCTCACTTGGCCGATCGGCTATCGCGCCGGCCGCACGTACCCGCTGGTTCTGGTAGTCCACGGAGGCCCCGAGAGCGCGTCGACCGTGCGTTTCTCGCCGTTGCCGCAACTGCTCGCGGCCGCCGGCTTCCTGGTATTCCAACCCAACTACCGTGGCAGCACCAACCTCGGCGACGCGTATCAACATGCGATTTTCCGCGACACCGGCGATGGCCCCGGCAAGGACGTGATGGCCGGGCTTGCCACGGTCGAGAAGCTCGGCATCGTCGATGCGAATCGCATCGGCGTGTCGGGCTGGTCCTACGGCGGGTACATGACGACCTGGCTTACCGGCCACTATGACCGCTGGAAGGCCGCGGTGTCCGGCGCGGCGCTGACCGACTGGGTGATGGACTACACGATCGCCTATTACCAGACGGGCGACACGTACTTCTTCGGCGGCTCGCCGTGGTCGGCCAAGTACCGGGACATCTGGCGGAGCCAGTCGCCGATCACGTACGCGCACCAGGTCAAGGCACCGACGCTGATCATGGGCGATGTCGGCGATCCCAACGTGCCGCTGGTGAACAGCTACGAGTGGTACCACGCGCTGCGCGACAACGGAGTCACGGTCGAATTCTGGGCGTACCCGGCCGACACCCATTTCCCGGGAGACATCGTGCAGCAGACCGACGTGTACCGGCGCTGGGTGGGCTGGATGAAAAAGTACCTGCACTAGCGGCGAAGCCTGCCCGGGCGGGCGGCCGCGACAGCATCCCGTACATCGGGAGAGGGGGCGAGATGGGCAAGTTCACGCGGACCTGGCAGTTGATGGGCGCGTCGTGGCAGATGCTGGTGCAGGACAAGCGGCTGATTGTTTTTCCGCTGATTTCCGGCATCGCGCTGGCAGCGGTGGTTGCCTTGTTCGCGGTACCGATGTTCGTCGCGATGGGCGCACATGTTCACGCGGCCGGGCAGTTGCACGCGTCGCCGCAGATGTATCTGGCGATGTTCGTGTTCTACTTCCTCGCGTATTTCGTGATCATCTTCTTCAACTCGGGCCTGATCGCCTGCGTGTTGAAGCAGATGGATGGCGAGCAGCCGACGATCGGCTACGGACTGGCGTTCGCCTGGCAGCGGCTTCCGCAGATTTGCGGCTGGGCGCTCTTGAGCGCCAGCGTCGGCATCCTTCTCCGAATGCTGGAAGAGAAGGTAGGCTTCATCGGTCGCATTGTGGTCGGCCTGCTCGGCATGGCCTGGTCGGTGACCTCGTTCCTGGTGGTGCCGGTGCTGGTGGTCGAGGGCAGCGGCCCGATCGAGTCCTACAAGCGTTCGGTGGAAATGCTCAAGCGCACCTGGGGTGAGCAGATCATCGGCAACGTGAGCTTCGGTCTGCTGTTCGCGCTGTTCGGCATCGTGCCGGCGATGATCCTGTTTGCGTTGGCGATCAAGCTGGGTCCATCGGCGATCATTGCGATCGGCGCGGTCCTCGTGGTCTGGCTCGTGGCGCTCGCGCTGGTGCAATCCACCTTGCAGACGATCTACCAGGCCGCCATCTATTGTTATGCCGCGACCGGCGAGGCGCCGCAGGGCTTCGACGACAGCATGGTCGCGGAAGCGTTCTGCGAAAAGCCGACCAACAAGTGGTTGTGAGGATAGAGATGACGGCCCAGGAAGTACTGCAGTTCTGGTTCGAGAAGGCAACACCGGAACAGCATTTCAAGCGGGATGACGGGTTCGATTCCGCGATCCGCGAACACTTTGCGGAAATCCACGCGGCGGCCGCGCGCGGCGAGCTTGCGGGATGGCGCGAAACCTCGGGCGGGCGGCTCGCCGAAATCATCGTGCTGGACCAGTTCTCGCGCAACCTGTTCCGCGCCGACCCGCGTGCCTTCGCCGGTGACCTCGTGGCACTGGTGCTCGCGCAGGAAGCGATCCATGCGGGGGCCGATCGCGAGATGCCGGCGGCGCGCCGTGCATTCCTGTACATGCCGTTCATGCACTCGGAATCGCGGGTGATACACGTCGATGCAGAGCGATTGTTCCGGCAATCCGGCCTCGAACGCAATTACGAGTTCGAACTGAAGCACAAGGCGATCATCGACCGCTTCGGCCGCTATCCGCACCGCAATGCGATCCTCGGGCGAAAATCCACACCTCAGGAAATTGCGTTTCTGGAGCAGCCCGGTTCGTCTTTCTGAAGCGCGACGCGCTGCTCAATCGTTCGCGGCGCGCGCGCGGCGGCGCATCCACCAGCCGATCCCGACCACGCTCGCCACCAGCACTGCGTCCACGAGATAGCGCAGCGGATCGTGCGCATTGAACCATCCCTCGACCAAGTCGTCGTGGGTGATCATCCGCGCCGAGGTCCAGGCGATCGCGCCGGCGCCGATGTAGATGATCGCCGGGTAGCGCTCGATCAGTTTCAGCAGCAACGTCGAGCCCCATACCACGAGCGGAACACTGATCAGCAGGCCGAGGGCGACCAGTCCGAGGTGGCCGTTCGACGCACCGGCGATCGCCAGCACGTTGTCGAGGCCCATCAAGGCGTCGGCGATGACGATCGTCCCCATCGCGCTCCAGAAGCCGGTGACCTTGTGGCGCAGGCGTGGATCGTCGTCGCGATCGTCCTGCTTGAGCAGGCGGAAGGCGATCGGAATCAACACGACTCCCCCGACCAGCATCAGCGCCGGGATTCTCAGCAGCCAGATCACGCCCGCGGTCATCGCGACCCTGACCACGATCGCGCCTACCGTCCCCCAGAAGATCGCGCGGAACTGGTGGTTCTTCGGGAGATGCCGTGCCGCCAGTGCGATCACGACGGCGTTGTCGCCGGCCAACACCAGATCGATCACGATGATCGAAGCAAGGCCGCTCCAGAACGCGCTGTCGAGGGGGTGGTGGAATACGGCTTCGATGGGCGGCATGCGGTGTTCCCGGTACGTGGACAATCGAAAACCCGCATGGCCGAAGCGGTGCGGGGATCTCGAAAGTCTCGCGCGCGGGCTGCATTCCGCCGTGGCGACCGGAGCGTCAGAGAATCCCTCGACTCGTGTTGACGACCGCCACGCGAGCCCGTGTCAGGGCAGGCTCGGTGCTACTCCCTTTCGGCAGGCGGCGCCATTGTGCGGCGAGCGCGAGCCGTCGGTCAAGCTGCACATGCTCTGGCACAATGACGGGCTTTGCGATCGGAAATGACCATGAGCCACGCCGACATCCGTTCCGCCGCCCGCCCCGCACCCGACCAGCCGCTGGCCGACATCGCCGATTACGTGCTGGGCTACCGGGTCGAGTCGCAGGAAGCATGGGACACCGCGCGCTACATGCTGATGGACGCGCTGGCGTGCGCGATGCTGGCGATGAAGTTCCCGCAGTGCGTCCGGCATCTTGCGCCGATCGTGCCCGGCGCAACGCTCGCGGGCGGCGCGAAAGTTCCCGGTACGGCGTTGGAGCTCGATCCTGCCCAGGCCGCGTTCTGCATCGGTACGCAAATCCGCTGGCTGGATTTCAACGACACCTGGCTTGCGGCCGAGTGGGGCCACCCATCCGACAACCTGGGCACGGTGCTGGCGATCGCGGACTGGCTGTCGCGCACGAATGTCCGAAACGGCGGCAAGCCGATGACGATTCGCGAAGTGCTGGGCTGGGCGATCAAGGCACACGAGATCCAGGGCTGTTACGCGCTGAAGAACTCCTTCAACCGCGCGGGCATGGACCATGTGATCCTGGTGCGGCTGGCATCGACCGCGGTCGCGACCGCGATGCTCGGTGGCAATCGTGAGCAGGTGATCACCGCGGTCTCCAACAGTTGGATCGATAACGGCGCCTTGCGTACCTACCGCCACGCGCCCAATACTGGCCCGCGCAAGAGCTGGGCGGCGGGCGACGCCTGCCGGCGCGCCGTGATCCACGCGCTGAACGCACTCGCCACCGACGAGCCGAGCTATCCGTCGGCGCTGAGCGCGAAGACCTGGGGTTTCTACGACGTTGCCTTCGGCGGCAAGGCCTTTGAGTTCGAGCGCCCGTTCGGGTCGTACGTGATGGAAAACGTCTTGTTCAAGATTTCGTTCCCCGCCGAATTCCACGCCCAGACCGCGGTCGAGTGCGCGATGAAGCTGCACCCGGAAGTGCAGGACCGCATCGACGACATCGAACGCGTCGAGATCGAAACCCAGGAAGCCGGCGCGCGCATCATCGACAAGACCGGGCCGCTCGCCAATTACGCAGACCGCGACCACTGCATCCAGTACATGGTGGCCGTGCCATTGATTTTCGGTCGCCTGACCGCGAGCGATTACACGGACGACGTCGCGGCCGATCCGCGCATCGATGCACTGCGCGACAAGATGACGGTGCGTGAAAATCCGCAATTCACCCGGGATTATTTCGATCCCGGCAAGCGTTATATCGGCAATTCAGTGCAGGCATTTTTCAAGGACGGATCGAAAACCGAAAAGATTTCCATCGACTACCCCATCGGTCATCGTCGTCGCCGTGCCGAGGGCATTCCGGTTCTCCTCGACAAGTTTCAGGATGCGTTGGAGGGGCACCTGCCACCATCACAAGCTCATGAAATCATTCGCCTTTGTGAACAACCCGAGGAGATGCTCGGCACGCCGGTCCCGATTTTCATGGATCGGTTCGCCATGCAGGGCCGCGCCTGAGCTTTTTATGAACGGCTGAACGCCAGTCCCGCGCAATTGTTTGTTTTTTGCTAAACTGGCGCAGCCGTAGCGGAAAGGGCCGAGAATGTAAGGGGCGTTTTTCGCGCAGTCGTTTTGCGGTCTGGAAGCACGACGTCCGACGGATGGCCGGCGTCGAAGAATCAACAACGAGGAGACTTTCCGATGAAACGTAATGGCTTGTTTGCGGTCATCGCGCTGGCCTTGGGTACTGCGGGCGTGGTATCAGTCGCGCATGCGCAGGACACGGGCACAGCGACCGAAGCAACGGGTAGCTTCAGCAATCCCGATTACAGCAACTGGTACATCGTTCCGCGCATTGGCGTGGTAATTCCCGACAGCAATCGCCGGGTGCAGACCGATCCAGTTGGTGGACTCGGTGTTGGTTTCTGGGTGACGCCCAACTTCACGCTGGACGTCGAAGCCACCGGTGACAACGCGGACTTCAAGGACAATTCGCCGCGTCCGGGCAAGCAATGGGAAACCCTCGGCCTCGACGTCGCCGGGCGCTGGTATTTCATGGATCCGTCGTCGCAGTGGCGTCCGTTCGTGATGGCCGGAATCGGGATGTGGCATCATTCCGCGGTCTCCGAAGTCCTGGCCCAAGCGGGCGGCGAGTGCGGCTGTCTTTCGCCGGGCAAGGGTTCCGGCTGGGGTCCGGGCGCAACGGTCGGCGTGGGCGTGCTCTACAACGTCAGTGACCGCATAGCGGTGCGTGGCGAAGTCGCCGCGCGCTATTACCGCGACACCCAGTCTGCGCAGGAAGCCGGGCTAGCCGGCCCGGGACTGCCGAACACCTACGGTCCCAAGCAGTGGCTGGATACGATGGCGACCGTGGCCCTGGTGTTCAACATGAGCCACCCGGCACCGCCGCCGCCTCCGGCCGCCCCCCCGCCGCCGCCGGCTGCACCGCCGCCGCCGCCACCGCCGCAGAACGTGGTGATCGACCTGCGTGGCGTGAACTTCAAGTTCGACCGCCCGAAGAAGGGTGAGACCGACGTCGGCCCGACGCTGAAGCCGCCGGCATCCGAGTCACTGGCCATCCTCGATCAGGCCGTCGAGACCCTGAACCGGTATCCGCAGGTCCAGATCGAGATCGACGGCTACACCGACTCGGTCGGTACGGACCAGTACAACCAGGGCCTGTCCGAACGGCGTGCGAACATCGTCGACCAGTACCTGACCGGGCACGGCATCGATTCGAGCCGCATCACCTCGGTCAAGGGCTTCGGCGAGTCCAACCCGATCGACACCAACAAGACCGCGGCTGGCCGTCAGCGCAACCGTCGCGTCGAGTTCAAGGTGGAAGGTCAGGGCATGAACCAGGACCAGCAGCAACAGCAGCAGTAATCAAGGGAAACGCTGGTGGCGGCATTGCCAGCGTGACCCCGGTGGTTCGGAAGCCCGGCGCAAGCCGGGCTTCTTTTTTTTCGCAACCGGCGGCCCAGCCTGTCGCGCGCATGGCGCGCTCCTACAGGCGACCTTGGCATTGCCGAACCTGCTGTTTACGGGTGGCCTGGGTGTTGTAGGAGCGGCCCATGGCAGCGGCCAGGTCTAGCTACGGTGCAATCCCAGCATGCAGCGGGCGTACGCCGTCCGCCGCACGGCTCGACCGGCGGCATTGCCCGCCCTGCGCCGCGCCCGCCGCATCAACTGCCGGACGGCTGTCGCACGCATGGCGCGCTCCTACAGGCGACCCGGGCGTTGTAGGAGCGGCC
>JBOHYO010000489.1:0-6469 GCA_050737935.1 Rhodanobacteraceae bacterium | reverse complement strand
TGGTCCTGCGCGTGCCAGTGCAGGTTGAACACTTCATCGCGCGGGCGCAGGTATTTTTCCGGATTTCGGTGGCAGCGCAGGCACCACTGCATCGTCAAACTCCTGGCGCGCGCGGTCAGCGGCATCTTGTCGATCTCGCCGTGGCAACTCGCGCAGCCGACACCCTTGGCGATATGGATGCCGTGGTTGAAGTAGACGAAGTCCGGCAGCTTGTAGAGGCGCTTCCAGTGCAACGGAATGCCGCTGCGGAACGCCGCGAGCAGAGGCGCCAGTACGGGCTGGTGGGTGTACAACTGCGAATGGCAGGTCATGCAGGTCGAGAGCGGCGGAATGCCCGCGAACGCGGACTGCTCGACCGACTGATGGCAATAACGGCAATCGATGCCGTCGTCGCCGACGTGGTGCTTGTGGCTGAACGGGACCGGCTGCTCCACCGGATCGTTGAGGCCCGCGGGGTACGCCATCTGCGCACGCCACAGGTACACCCAAGCCAGCCCGCCCCCAACCGCAAGGGCAAGGCCGAGCAGAAAATAAAAACCGAAATGTCTCGAAAACAACTGCGCCATCGATCATCCCTTGATCGAGCGTCCCTCGTGCCACGCATCGCAACCTATCGCACCGGATCGCCATGGCGCAAGCGCGAATCCAGCGATTTCACGCGACGCAGACGTTTGCGGAATTCGTTCGCGCGACCTTCACGCCAACGCGCGCAGGATGCTCCGTTTGATTGCTGCGCCCGCGCAGACTTCGATACGGTGCAACCGCGGTGCGCCGGACCTTCGCGGACCACTTATTTGGCCGCCTTCTTCTTTCCTTTCGAGCTGCCGCCGCGCTTTTTCGCGGGAGCCTTCTTTGCCGTGGATTTGCCCTTGGCCGGCGTGCGCTTGTTCGAATCGATGCTCTTCTTGAGCAGCGACATGAAGTCCACGACGTTGGTCGCCGTATCGCCCGAAGGCGCTTCCTCCTCTTCGACCTTGACCTTTCCGCCCTTGGAACGGACACGCGTCTCGATGACCTTCTGCAGCCGCGACCGAAACTCGTCGCGGTATTCCTTGGGCTTCCATTCCGACACCATGGATTCGACCAGGGATTTCGCCATGTCGAGTTCCTTGTCGTTGATGCGGTACGAGCCGGGTTTGTCCTGCGGGAAATCATATTCATCGGCCGGCACCAGTTCCTGCGGAAACCGCAGCAGCATCAGCACCAGGGCGTCGCCACGCGGCAACACCAGCGACAGGTACTCGCGGGTCCGGATCACCACCCGCGCGAGTCCCGCGAGCCCCGACTTGTTCAAGGTTTCCCGCAACAGCACGTAGCCCTTCTCGGCCTTCTTGGCGGGCACCAGGTAATAGGGCTTCTCGTAGTATTCGGGACCGATCTCCTTCGGATCGATGAACGCTTCGATGTCGACGGATTCGGCCGAATCCGGCGCGGCCTTCTTGAAGTCCTCCTTCTCCATCACGACGTAGTTGCCCTTGTCATACTCGAACGCCTTGACGACATCCTTCCAGGGCACTTCCTCGCCGGTTTCCGCATTGACGCGCTCGTACCGGACCGGCGACTGGTCGCGGTTGTCGAGCATTCTGAAATGGAGGTCCACCCGCCGCTCGGCGGTCATCAACCGTATCGGGATGTTGAGAAGCCCGAAAGAAATCGTTCCTGTCCAGATGGGACGTGGCATGTTCGTGCCCCGAGTGGCGCCTGTTTGCGGCCGGGCGAGCAGTGTGCGCGGCGCCGGGTGAAGCCCGTGTCAGCGGGGACGCGCGACGCATTTGCGCCTTTCGCCATACACATCGCATTCATCCTTTTTCGCCTAGCCTCGAGCCGAAGGCATGGAACGTCATGGACGCCATCAAGTTGCTGAAAGCCGGGCATTACCAGATCAGGGACTTGCTCGAGGATCTGTGCGATGCCGATATCGATGCCGCCCAGGTGCGGTCGGATCTGCTCGAGCAGGTCAGCGAGGCATTGGAAGCCCATTACAGGATCGAGAACGAGATCCTCTATCCGGCATTTGCGGACGTCGCCGAGCGCGATGACGACATCCGGCTCGTCCAGGAAGCCGTCGAGGAAAAACGCATTGTCGCGGACTTGCTGCTGCCGGACCTGCTGGAGGCCGGCATCGGGTCCGAGCAATTCGGCGGACGCGCCAAAGTCCTTTGCCAACTGGTCGAGCACCACATCCGCGAAGAAGAGGCCGAACTCTTCCCGCGCATCAAGAAGTTGCTGACCGCCCCGGAGCGCAATGCGCTCGGCGAACGGCTTCTGAAACGCAAACAGGAACTCCAGGAAGGCGTTACGTCCTAGACGGCATGCCGGGAGATCGGGCTCAACCGGCAAGCCAACTGGCCCTCATTCCCCACCGCACGCAAGGAGACGCAGTCATGCCACGCGGAGACAAGTCGAGTTACACCGGCAAGCAGAAGCGCAAAGCCGAACACATCGAAGACGGCTACGAGGACCGCGGCGTCTCCAAAGGAGAGGCGGAACGGCGCGCCTGGGCCACGGTGAACAAGCAGTCCGGCGGCGGCAAGAAGTCGGGTAGCGGAAAGAAAGGCTCGGGAGCCCGGAAATCCTCGAAGTCGAAATCCTCGTCTTCGTCGGGCAAGTCCTCGGCGAAGAAGTCGTCGGCCAAGAAGTCTCCGGCGAAGAAATCTTCCTCGAAGAAGTCGACGGCGAAGAAATCATCCTCGGGCAAGTCGTCGTCAAAAAAATCCTCGTCGAAGAAATCGGCATCGAAGTCCTCTTCGAAGAAGTCTTCGACCCGGAAGTCCTCCTCGGGCAGGTCGAAATCCGGCGGCTCGCGCAAGTCCACAAAATCGTCCAGCTCGCGCAAGTCCGGTTCGTCCAGGAAATGATCGACGCCATGGACCCGCGGTGGCGCCCGCCTTGCACGCCTTCGTACGGAAGGAATGAGCCGGCGCCCCCCGCCTGCCGGACACGACATATGGAGCAACAGCAATGACGAAACTCGACAAGCCCACCCGCCGCGAAATCGAGGTCGATGGCAAGGCCTACACGCTGACGATCGATCCCTTGGGCATGAAGCTGGTGGAAAAGGGCCACAGGAACGGACTCGCGCTCACCTGGAAGAACCTGCTGAGCGGCGACGCGGCACTCGCGGCAGCACTGCAGGCGTCGGTGTAGGCGCGCAACCATTCTCGATCAGGCTGAAGCTCACCGACCATGAGAACCGTCGTCATTCCGTGGCCGCGGCCGGCTTCGTCGTCGATGGAATACGGAACGACAAGATGAAATTGCCGAGCTTGGGTTGGATGGATCCTGGATGAGCCGCGACGACTATCGGCGCAAGCGCGATCTCGCGAAATCCGGCGAACCGGACTTCGGCGGATCACCGTCTGCCGATGCCCGGGCGATCTTCGTGTTGCAGTTGCACCACGCCTCGCGGCGCCACTTCGACTTTCGTTTGCAGGTCGGCGATGCGCTGAAGAGTTGGGCGGTACCCAAGGGGCCGAGCTTCGATCCGAAGGTCAAGCGGCTGGCAGTCGAGGTGGAGGACCACCCGGTCGACTACGCCGGGTTCGAAGGCGACATCGAGGAAGGCTACGGCAAGGGCCACGTGGATCTTTTCGACCGCGGGGTGTGGGCCACGGAAGGCGATGCCAACCCGCAGCTCGAGAAAGGCCACCTGCGCTTCGAATTGTTCGGTGAAAGACTCAAGGGGACTTGGCACCTGGTGCGCAGCCATCGCAAGGAGCGCCAACCGGCATGGTTTCTGATCAAGGGCAAGGACCAGTACGCCGGCAAACGCGAGGCCGACGATCTCCTTGACGAAAAAATGATCGCAAGTACCCGCCGCGCCGCGCGCACGCCGAACGAACGCGCGGCAGCCCGCAAGGTGGCCCGGAAAAAAGCTGCGCGCAAGCAAGCGAGCACCAGCTCGTCCAAAAAATTTGCGCCGCCGCGCAATCCTTCGCGGCTGACCGGCGCGCGGCGTGCGCCTGCCGATTCCGGCTTCTTCAAACCGGAACTCGCGCGCCTGCGTGAGACGCCCCCGGAAAGTGACCAGTGGCTGCACGAGGTGAAGTGGGACGGTTATCGCGTGCTCAGCGCGATCGCCGATGGCGAGGTGCGGTTGTGGTCCCGCAACGCGTTGCCGTGGAACGAACGCGCGCCGGAAATCGTGCAGGCGGTCGAAGAATTGAAGTTGAAGTCGGCGCGGCTCGACGGCGAATTGATCGCGATCGGCAACGGCATCAGCGACTTCAACCTGTTGCAGAAGACATTGTCCGGCGAAGCCAGCGCGCCGCTCGTCTACATGCTGTTCGACGTGCCGTATCTCGACGGCTTCGACCTGTCGCACTCGCCCCTGCTCGAACGCAAGGCGCTTCTGGAAAAGCTCGTCGGCAAGGACCGCAGCCGGCTCGGCTTCAGTTCGCACTGGGTCGGCGAAGGCAAGCGCGTGTTCGCGATGGCGACCGAACAGAAGCTCGAAGGCATCGTATCCAAGCGCATCGATTCGCCGTACCGGGCCGGCCGCGGCGATGATTGGCTGAAGATCAAGCGCCTGATGAGCGACGAGTTCGCGGTGGTCGGCTACACGCCGCCCAAGGGCCAGCGGAAGGGCTTCGGCTCCCTGCTGCTCGCGTCGCGCGACGGCAGCGGAGGCTGGCACTATGCCGGCCGCGTCGGCACCGGCTTCAGCGACCGGATGTTGCGCGAGGTGGCCAGCGATCTCGCCACGGGCGGTCGCGCGAAACCCGTCGCACCGATCAGCGGCATCGATCCGCTGCTGCGGAATGCGCGCTGGGTGGAGCCGCGGGCGGTGGCAGAGGTGTACTACCGCGGCATCGGCAACCAGGGACTCTTGAGGCAACCTTCATTGAAAACCCTACGCCAGGACAAGGACCCGGAAGATCTCCGGGATTCCGACCGTGCCCCTCCCCGTGGCACGAAAAAGCGCAAGGCCAGCCGCGCGCGCGCGCAAACGGACGAGGAAATCCACATCACACACCCCGACCGCATCGTCTACCCCGACAGTGGCGTGACCAAGCAGGAGGTGGCCGATTACTACGCGGCCGTGATGGACCAATTCCTGCCAGGCGTCCTCGACAGGCCGGTCTCGGTGATCCGCTGTCCGTCGGGGATCGAGGGGCAATGCTTTTTCCAGAAACACGAGTTGGCGGGCCTGGACCACGTGGGCACCGTCAAGTTGAAGGAGGAGTCCGGATCGCAAGCCGTGTACCTGTACCCGAAAGACGCCGACAGCGTCCTGGAGCTGGTGCAGTTCGGGGTGCTCGAGTTCCATCCGTGGGGCGCGACGGTGAAGGATCCCGAGCGTGCCGACATCATCGTGTTCGACCTCGACCCCGGCGAAGACGTGGACTGGTCGCGGGTGGTCGACGCCGCGCGGCTGGTGCGAAAGCTCTTGGGCCAGGCGGGCCTTGAGACCTTCGTCCGCACGACCGGCGGCAAGGGACTGCACGTGGTGCTTCCGCTCGATCCGCCGTGCCCGTGGGATATCGTCAAGGACTTCACCCAAGGTTTCGCCAAGGCGCTTGTCGAATTGCATCCGCAGGAATTCGTCGCCGTGTCCACCAAGCGAATCCGGCGCGGACGCATCTTCATCGATTACCTGCGCAACAGCCGCGGCGCGACCAGCGTCGCCAATTATTCGTTGCGCGCGCGCAAGGGTGCGCCGGTCGCCGTGCCGCTGCGCTGGTCCGAGCTCGGCAAGCTCGAGAGCGGTGCTGCCTACGACATTCGTTCCGCCCGGCAGCGACTCACGCGCCTGCGCAAGGATCCCTGGACCGGGTTCGCGGACGCCAAGCAGGATCTGAAGAAGATCCTGAAGGGATCCGGCAGCTAGCCGCGTCAACCGGCGCGGTTCCACTCGTGACAAGGACCCTCATGTATCTCATCGGTATCGGCACCGCCTGTCCGTCGCAGCGCTACACGAAGGGCGAATGCTGGAACGCCTTGCAGGCGTCGCCGTGGTTCGAGCGGCTCGACCGCCGCGCCCGCACCATCGCCCGGCGGCTGCTGCAGCGCGACAACGGCATCGAGGCCCGCCGGCTGGCGGTGGCATCGCTCGAAGCAGCCTTCGACATCGACCCGGACGTGCTGTACGAGCGCTTCATCACGCACGCGCCGCAACTGGCATCGAATGCCGCCCGTCGCGCCATGACCGACGCCGGCATCGAACCCGGCGATCTGGACGGAATGATCGTCAGCACCTGCACGGGCTATCTATGTCCCGGCTTGAGCAGCTATGTGCTCGACGCGCTCGGCTTGCGCGACGATATCCTCGCCCTCGACCTGGTCGGGCAAGGGTGCGGCGCGGCACTGCCAAACCTGCGTACGGCCGAGGCACTACTGGCCTCGCAGCGCTGCAGGCACGTTCTGTCGGTGTGCGTCGAGGTATGCAGCGCGGCCATGTATCTGGACAATGATCCAGGCGTGCTGGTCAGCGCCTGCCTGTTCGGCGATGGAGCGGGCGCAGCGGTGT
>JBOHYO010000488.1:0-2723 GCA_050737935.1 Rhodanobacteraceae bacterium | reverse complement strand
AGCCTACCCGTTGGATCGTCGTCCTTCGCAAAAAGCCGCTCAGCCCAGCCTGCGGATCTTGGCGTTCTCGAAAACAATCGGTACGCGACCGGCGCTGCTCGGCTCTTCCCGGTCCCGGGTCCCGGGTCCCGGGTCCCGATGCTCTTCCGTGTCCCGTGTCCCGGGTCCCGGGTCCCGCTTCAAGGATTTCGCATGACCCACTGGCCCATCCTCAGCGTACTGATCTGGTTCCCGTGCTTCGGTGCGATCCTGGTGCTGCTTGCCGGAAATGCGCGTCCGCGCCTCGCCCGCTGGCTGTCGCTCGCGGTCACCGTGATCACTTTTGCGCTCAGCCTGGTGATGCTCGCGTGGTACGACCCGGGTCCCGGCGATTTCCAGATGCAGGAAATGCTGCACTGGATCCCCGGCATCAACTCCAGCTACCACCTTGGCGTGGACGGCATCTCGGTGGCGTTGATCGTGCTGACGACGTTCACGACGATTCTGGTCGTGGCCGGTGCGTGGCAGGTGATCAAGGACAAGGTGCACCAGTACATGGCGGCGATGCTGCTGCTGGACGGACTGCTGATCGGTGTGTTCTGTGCGCTCGATGCGCTGCTGTTCTACCTGTACTTCGAAGCCATCCTGATCCCGATGTTCTTCCTGATCGGGATCTGGGGCGGCCCGCGGCGCGTGTACGCGACCCTGAAGTTCTTCATCTACACGTTCCTCGGATCGATCTTCTTCCTGATCGGTCTCTTGTACCTCTACCACCGCGCCGGAACCTTCGACCTGCCGACGCTGTGGGCGCTGCCGCTGACGTTCAGGGAACAGGCCTGGCTGTTCTTCTCGTTCCTGATCGCGTTCGCGGTGAAGACGCCGATGGTGCCGGTGCATACCTGGCTGCCCGACGCACATGTCGAGGCGCCGACCGGGGGTTCGGTGATCCTGGCCGCGATCATGCTGAAGGTCGGCACCTACGGGTTCATCCGCTTTTCGCTGCCGATCGTGCCGGATGCGTCGCAGTACTTCGCGTGGCTGATCATCGTGCTCAGCCTGATCGCGATCATCTACCTCGGCTACGTGGCGCTGGTGCAGCCGGACATGAAGAAGCTGGTCGCGTATTCATCGATCGCGCACATGGGCTTCGTCACGCTCGGCTTGTTCATCGTGTACATGCTGGCGCGGCAGCAGCACGACGTGCAGATGGCGCAACTGGGCGTGCAGGGCGCGGTGGTGCAGATGATTTCGCACGGCTTCGTCTCTGGCGCGCTGTTCACCTGCATCGGGGTGATGTACGACCGCCTGCACACCCGCGAGATTTCCGCCTACGGCGGGCTCGCGAAGGTGATGCCGTGGTTCGCAGCCTTCTGGGTGCTGTTCGCGATGGCCAACACCGGCCTGCCGGGAACCTCGGGCTTCGTCGGTGAGTTCATGGTGATCCTGTCGAGTTTCACGGCCAATCCGTGGATCGCGCTGTTCGCGGCGTACTCGCTGATCATCGGCGCGGGTTACACGCTGTGGCTGGTCAAGCGTATCGTGTGGGGCACCGCGCCCACCGCTGAAGCGGCGGCAATGCCCGAGATCAACACCCGCGAAGGTCTGGTGTTGGGCGCGTTCGCGGTCGCGGTGCTGGCGATGGGCGTGTACCCATGGCCGTTGATGCACCTGATGGATTCCTCCGTCGCGCACCTGGTGACGCACTTGATGGCCAGCAAGGTTTAAAACTCCATGATTACGCTCAACGACCTGCTGGTGATCGTGCCGGAAATGTATCTGACGGCGGCGGCTTGCCTGGTGCTGCTGTTCGACGTGTTCATCCGCGACGACCAGCGCGACCTCACGCACTGGATGGCCATCGTGGTCATGGCCGTGGCGATCGTGCTGGTGATCCGAGGCCAGCCGCCGGAAGCCGCCACGGCCTTCGGCGGGATGTTCGTGCGCGACCGCATGGCCGAGATCCTGAAGGTGACGGTGCTCTCCGCGACCATCCTGATGTTCGTGATGGCGCGGCCATGGCTGAAGGACCGCAAGCTGTTCATGGGCGAGTTCTACGCGCTCAGCATGTTCTCGGTGCTCGGCGTGATGCTGCTGGTGTCGGCCGGCAGCCTGATCACGGTGTACCTCGGCCTGGAACTGTTCTCGCTGCCGGCTTTCGCGCTGGTGGCGTTGAATCGCGAGTCGAAGATCTCGTCCGAGGCTGCGATCAAGTTCTTCGTGCTGGGCGCACTCGCCACCGGCCTGCTGCTGTTCGGGATGTCGCTGATCTATGGCGCCACCGGTAGCCTCGACCTGCACACGATCTTCGCCGCGATCGGCACCACGCCGCGCCTGCACCTGCTCCAGTTCGGGCTGGTGTTCCTGGTGGTCGGCATCGGCTTCGAATTCGGCGCGGTGCCGTTCCACATGTGGTTGCCGGACGTCTACGAGGGCGCGCCCACGCCGATCGCGATGTATATCAGCGCGGTCCCCAAGCTCGCCGCGGTGGGACTGGCCTATCGGTTGCTGGAAGTCGGCATGGGGCCGCTGGCGGGCGACTGGCGAATGATGCTGGCCATCATGGCGGCGCTGTCGCTGGCGGTCGGCAATGTCGTCGCGATTGCCCAGGCCAACCTGAAGCGCATGCTCGCGTATTCCACGATTTCGCACATGGGCTTCGTGTTCCTCGCGTTGTCCAACCCGACGCCGGAAGGCTATTCATCGGCAGTGTTCTATGCCGTGTGCTTCGCACTGATGGAAACCGT
>JBOHYO010000487.1:0-2198 GCA_050737935.1 Rhodanobacteraceae bacterium | reverse complement strand
CTGGCAATGAGGCGGGATCATCGAACAGTCGCGCGAGGTCGGCACGCGCCATCGCGCGGGTCGCAAGCATGGCCTGCCGCGGCAGTTGCAACAGTGGCTCCAGCCACGCGATCGCGCGGGTGACCACTTGGTCGATACCGGTCAGTTCATCGACCAGGCCTTGAGCCAATGCGTCCTCGGAATCGGGCATCGTGCCGGCGACCAGCAGGCGTTCGGCGCGGTACGTGCCGACCAGCCGGCGCAGCGCGGCCTGGATGCAGTCCGGCACGGTCAGGCCTACCTGCACTTCGTTGAGCCCGATCCGGAATTCGCCGCGCGCCATCACCCGGTAGTCGCAGAAGATCGCGAGTACCGCGCCGCCGGCGGGACTGTGTCCGGTGACGGCAGCGACGACGGGTATGGGCGATCGCGCCAGCGCCGCGCAGACGCCGAAGAAGTCCTTCCAGAACGCGCGCATCGCGTCGCGGTCGAGTTGCAGCAGGGCAGGGATGTCGAGTCCAGCCGAAAACAGTCCCGGCGATCCCGAGAGGACCAGCGCCTCGGCACCGTCGTTCGGAGCCTGCTCGATTGCGCGCTTCAGCGCCGCGATCAATTCGGGGTTCAGTGCGTTGACTGGCGGCCGCGCGAGGCGCAGTTCGAGGATGCCGTGGTCGTGTTCGATTCGTTCGAGCATGCGTGCTCCGCTTTTTGTGATGCGAGACTGCCGGTGTATCGTCTCGAGTGTGCCGCAATCCTCAAGCGGCTGGTTCAGCTCCTGCCCAACGGCAGGTACAACGTGAGTGCGTTTGCCGAAGTGTCGCGGAAGCCATACAAACGATAGAACGCGGCAGTTCCTTCGTCCAAGGCGTCGACAACCAGCACGCGCACACCCAAGTCGTTTCGAAGGGCAAGGCACCTTCTGACGGCGTCCTGCAGCAACGACGCTCCCATCCCACGTCCTTGTTCGGCGCCCGCGACGGCGAGGCGTGCGAGGCGCGCCGCCGGAACTGGATAGCGCGGGAGGCGACGGCGATCCGCTGCCTGCAGCTCATCCAGCGAGGCCTGCGCGGCGGCGAGGGTGTAGAAGCCAATGATCCTGGAGGGCGCCTCGTCATCGATCAGAACTTGCGTAGTCGCTATGCCGTCACGGAGGTGCTGGCCGGCGAGTTGCTGGATATATCGGTTGAGAGAAGGCTCGCCGCAGTCGAAGCCTGCATGATCATGGATACGGGGATCGAGTCGTTCGATGTGCAGCACGGATCAGCGGCGCGCCAATCCGCGCTCCATGGCCTTTTTCAAGCGCGCGTTGGGCTTGAACGGCTTGTCCAGTGCAGCCAGGAAGCGGCGGGATTCTGCCGGCGACAGCGTGACGCTCAGCTCCGCAGCCATCACGTTGTCAGCCTCGCGCAGTATGGCGTCGCGGACAAACGTAGCCACCGGCAGGCCGCGCAGACCGGCAGCTCGGGTGATCCGTGACTTGTCCTTTTCGTTCAGGCGTAGGTCGAGCCGGGCAGCGACTGTCATGATCGGCACCTCGTTTGATGTACGGTATTGTACCGTACCAGGTTGCGCGTCAGCAACGGAGACGAAACTGCCGTTCGAACGATTCGCAGATACAAACAGCACGGCGCCGGTGCCATATGCGCTTGTGCCTGATTGATTTCGTGCCGTGCGAAATACGGCCCCCTCACCCCAGCCCTCTCCCCCAAGCGATGGAGCTGCTTGGGGGAGAGGGAGCATTCAGGCCGCGGGCTTGCAGGTCGTGCGCAGTGCAGGGCCTACTGGCGCATGAAACGGCGGCGCGCCACGGACAGGAGCAGTCGCTGCAGCGGGTTGTTGTTGCCGCCCGGCCGCCATGTGTGCACGAGCTTGTTGCGGTAGGCATCGAAATGCAGGCCATGGGGCGCCGCAAACACCTTGCCCCTGCCAAGCAGGATTTTCAACGCCTGGGTGCCGGCGATCCCGGCGCAGATTTCGCATGCCATGGGGGTCGACGGTCCCCGCTGGTGGACCAGGTCCACCGCAGATGGATCCACCAGATAGGATTGGTGGAGCACGGCCGGCGCCAATCCCACCATGAAGCGCAGCAACTGTTCATTCGTCGACTGGCCTTCCAGCCGGAAATACTCTTCGAATGTCATGTGACCCGGCAGGAACGCCAGCGTCGCAGCGCCCATGCCCAATGGCGCCGCGGTGATCGCCGGAATGCCGCGTTCGGC
>JBOHYO010000486.1:0-10125 GCA_050737935.1 Rhodanobacteraceae bacterium | reverse complement strand
GTGCTGCTCTACGGCCATCTCGACAAGCAGCCGGAGATGAAGGGTTGGGCGGAAGACCTTGGGCCGTGGCAGCCGGTGCGCAAGGGCGACAAGCTGTACGGCCGCGGCTCGGCCGATGACGGCTATGCGATCTATGCTTCGCTTGGCGCGCTGAAGGCGTTGCGCGAGCAGAACGTGCCGCATGCCCGCTGCGTGGTGATGATCGAGGCATGCGAGGAATCGGGCAGTTACGACCTGCCGCACTATGTCGACCACCTCGCGCCCCGGATCGGCCAGCCGTCGCTGGTGGTTTGCCTCGATTCCGGTTGCGCGAATTACGATCAGTTGTGGCTGACCACGTCGCTGCGCGGCATGACCGGTGGCGAATTGACGGTGGAGGTGTTGACCGAGGGCGTGCATTCCGGCGATGCCTCCGGGGTGGTGCCGGACAGCTTCCGCATCGTGCGGCACCTGCTGTCGCGGCTGGAAGACCCCGAAACGGGCGCGATCATTCCAAAGGAGCTGTACGTCGACGTGCCGCCGGAACGCGTGGAGCAGGCGAAACAGTGCGCCGAGATCCTCGGCGACGATGTATACGCGAAATTTCCATGGACCGACGGCATGCAGCCCGCCAGCGATGACCGCGTGGATCTGGTCATCAACCGGACCTGGCGCCCGCAGCTCGCCATCACTGGCGCCGACGGGCTGCCGTCGCTGCAAAGCGCGGGCAACGTGCTGCGTCCTGGAACCTCATTGAAGTTGAGCCTGCGCGTGCCGCCGACCTTGAACGGCAGCCGGGCGGGCGACTTCGTCAAGAAGTTGCTGGAATCGGATCCGCCCTACGGTGCGAAGGTCACCTTCAAGGTGGAGAAGGACGGCAGCGGCTGGAACGCCCCGCAGCTTTCCGAGTGGCTGAGCGGGGCGGTTTCCCAGGCTTCGGAGGATGCATTCGGCGCGCCTGCGGCGTACATGGGCGAGGGCGGCTCGATCCCGTTCATGGGCATGCTGGGCGAGAAATTCCCGAAGGCGCAGTTCCTGATCACCGGCGTGCTGGGTCCGCATTCCAACGCGCATGGGCCCAACGAGTTCCTGCATATCCCGACCGGCAAGAAGGTGTCGGCGGTGGTCGCGGGCGTGGTTGCGGCGCACGCACGGGCGAGCGCGGCCGGCCAGACCTGAGCAACCCGGCAGGTTGCCGCCGTGGCGAGCATCCGCGCAGCGACCGCCGCAGACGCCAGCGAGCTTGCGGTGCTGTGCGGCCAACTCGGCTACCCGGCGGACGCATCGACGATTGCGCGGCGCCTGGATGCCATCGTCGAACATCACGCCGGCGCGGTGCTGGTTGCCGAGTCGGATGAGGGAGCGGTGGTGGGTTGGGCAGAGGCCTCGCTGCAGCGGCACCTCGTCCACGATCCGCGCGTCATGCTCGCAGGATTGGTGGTCGCGGAGGGCTCACGCAACCATGGCGTGGGCGTCGCGTTGCTGCGCGCGGTCGAAGCCTGGTCGCGCGAACACGGGGCGGACGAGTTGATCGTTCGATCCAACGTCCTGCGCGAGCGCGCGCATCGCTTCTACCAGCGCGAAGGCTACGTCGAGAAGAAGCGCCAGGCGATGTTCCTGAAGCGGCTGTGACGCTTCCCCAACCAAGCTACCCTTGCACGACCGCGAACCGGATGCATTTTCGATGATGTACGACCTGCCACCCGTCACCCGCGCTTTGCTGATCGCCAACGTGGTGATCTTCCTGCTGGAACAAGTGCCGTCGCTGCAGCCGCTGCTGCTCGCCTACGGAGCGTTGTGGCCGATCGGGCCAGCCCATCCGATGCTCAATGCGTCCGGCCAGGTGGTGCTGGTCGGCTTCCATTTCTGGCAACTCGTGACCTATGCGTTCCTGCACGGCGGCTGGACGCACATCCTGTTCAACATGTTCGCGCTGTGGATGTTCGGCGGGCCGATCGAGCACCTGCTTGGCGCGAAACACTACACGTTCTATTATTTCTTCTGTGCCGTGACCGCGGCGGCCGCGCATCTGCTGGTCGCGCAATTCTTCACCCACGGCTTTTACCCCACCATCGGCGCATCGGGCGCGATCTTCGGCCTGCTGGTCGCGTTCGGGGTGATGTACCCGCGCATGAAGATGTTCCTGATCTTCTTCCCGGTGCCGCTGCCGGCATGGGTGTTCGTAGTCGGCTACATCCTGCTGGAGCTGTTCTTCGGCGTCAGCGGCTACGAGTCGGGGGTCGCGCATTTCGCCCACCTCGGCGGCGCGGTTGGAGGCTTCGCGCTATTGATGTACTGGCGCGGCAAATTGCCGATCAAGCCCAAACGCATCCTGACGCGGTGAGCGGCCGCCGTGCGTTGCTGCGGTCGGCGCCTTTTCGCGCGCATGGCGCGCTCCTACATCGCTGCTGCAGCGCCTGGGCATCCCTCGCGTGTAGGAGCGGCCCCACGGCCGCGACCAGCGACCTCAACGGGTATCAGCGTGGCTTGACCTGCAGGGATTGCACATACACCACTTCGCAGGCGCCGGCGCCCGTGTCGGTGCGGGTCATCGAGCTGTGCCAGCGCCAGCCATCCGGCTTGTCCGCTTCGACCAGCAGCCCATCGAGCGTGACGATGTCACCGGCGCGCACGCGCTTCAATTCGTGTGCGACCAAGGCATTCGCCGGGATCATGTGCATGTTGGCGCTGTGGGTTTCGATCTCCCGCCGCGGAATGGGGAACGACTTCACCTGCCAGTAGTAGAAGCGCCCGCCCTGACTGATGTCGAAGTCGCGCAATACCGCCGTGTTGGACATGCGGCCCCAGCCCAACGCGAGATCCGTGGGCGAAAGGCCCGCTTCGGCGTCGAAGTGGTAGTCCTCGCGTGACAGCACGCGGGCGGTCAGGGAGAAACTTGCGAGCGGGTGCAGCGTCGCGTTCTTGAACACGATCGACGGCTGCGCCGTGTCGAAATCGATCTGCACCGGGTCGTTGGGTGCGATGACGCCCGCGGCGCGCGCAACCGGCCGGCTGCCCCACCACCACCAGCCGGCCCAGACCGCCAGCGCGAGCAGCAACCAGATCTTCCAGTGCCGCATCGGTGTCCCCCTGGAATCCCGGGGGCGAGGATACCTCAGTCGAAGTCCGCGGCGAGTGCTTTCTGTTGCGCTTCGGTGAGCGTGCCTTCCGCGCGATAATTCGGATGCTCGATGCGGAACGTCACCGCTTTGCCGGCCTTGAAGTCCGCGACCGCACCGGGCTCCAGTTCGAAACGCAGGAAATGGACCGCTGCGGTCTTTTGCGCATCGCTGCGTGGCAGGTCCTCATCGGCGATGGCCGTGGCCGATGCATGCCCTTCCACCACGAGTTGCACGGCATGCTCGATGTTGCGCAGGCGCAGCAGTTCGCGCTTGCGCATCTCGACGTCGTCGTACTCGATCAACATCGTGCACTTGAGGTTCGCGCCGTCCGGGATCAGCGGGTTGTACGCTCCAAGCTCTTCGGCAATGCCTTCCGGCTCGAAGATCTTCTCGGCGCGCAGCATCTCCTGGACCTGGTACTGGATCGTGAGCCGGTCCTCGAACAGCAGCGTGACGTGCTCGCCGATGCGGACCTTCCGGTCGCGCTTGTGGGCCAGCACGCGCGTACGGAAATCCGCGCGTTGTTTGGCGTACTCCTCGAGGGACAGCAGGTCTTCGTGGGTTAGTTTATGCATGATGTCGCTTCTGCTCGTGTTCTATTGCCAGATCGGGACGTGCTGGCTTGACGAGATTGCCGCAGCGAAAAATGGATTGACTCGCCACATCCCTGTGGCTCGCCCTTCGGGCCATCGGCTGCGCCGATGTTCGCTCCGGCGTCTGCCTTCGCAGTCGGGTTCCGCATCCGATGAAGCCGAATGCGGCCCCGGAATGACGAGAAATTTTATGCTGCCGAGTCAAGAGTCCCGAGTCCCGAGTCCCGCTAGATTCCGTAAGCCTTGCGCAGCAACGACAGCGGATGCTGCTGCGGCGGTTGATCCTTCAAGCCATGCGCGAGGTGCGCGCCCGCCATCGGACAGTCGCTGGTGCTCATGGGTGCACCGGACTCGGTGATCCGGTGTTCCACCGGCTTCGCGATTTTGCGCGACAGCAGATACGTGTCCGTCTTGACGCCGTAGGTTCCGTCGTGGCCGGAGCAGCGCTCGATCGTGACGACCTCGGTGTCGGGCACCAGGGACAGGATGTCGCGCGTCTTCGGGCCGATCTTCTGGACCCGCTGGTGGCAGGCAACATGCCAGGCGAGCTTGCCCAGCGACTGCCTGAAATCGGTCTTCAGCAGGCCTGCCGCATGCCGTTCGGCCAGGTATTCGAACGGATCGAAGAATGCGCGTTGCACCAGCTTTACATCTTCGTCCTCCGGAAACATCAGCGGCAGTTCCTGCTTGAACATCAATACGCAGGACGGGATGGCCGCAGAGAGATCGAAACCGTCGCGCGCGGCTTGCGCAAGTACCGGAATGTTCTGGTTCTTGTATTTCGTGACCGAAGCCAGGTCGCCGAGTTCCAGCTTCGGCATGCCGCAGCAGAGTTCCTTCGACACCAGTTTGACCGGGATGTCGTTGTGCGAAAGCACCGCCGCCAAGTCGTCCACCACCGCCGGTAGCACGCTGTCGCAATAGCAGGTTGCGAAGATCGCGACCTTGCCGCGGGTGCGTCCCGCCGGTGTCGCGCGGCCTGCGGCGTCGAGCTTGCGCAGCGCCTTGCGCGCCCGCGGATGCTTGTATGCCGGAACCTCGGCGTCCGGGTGCACGTGCAGAGTCTTGTCGAGCAGCTTGCGCGCGGGCTTGCTGCGATTCAGTGCATTGACGGTTTCCGCCATCACCGGGCGGGCGGCGATGCGGCCGACGCGCGTCGTATCGGACAGGAACCGGTTGCCGAGCGAGGTGCCATTGCGCTCGAATTGGAACGCCTTGGCGCGCAACATCAGGTGGGGGAAATCCACGTTCCACGGATGCGGCGGCACGTACGGGCACTTGGTCTGGTAGCACAGGTCGCACAGGTAACACTGTTCGACGACCTTGCCGTAATCGGCCTTGTCGACGCCGTCGATCTCCATCGTTTCCGATTCATCAATCAGGTCGAACAGGGTGGGGAACGCGTGGCACAGGCTCACGCAACGGCGGCAGCCGTGGCAGATGTTGAAGATGCGCTCCATCTCCTTTTCGAGCGCCTGCTGGTCCCCGAACACCGGATCGTCCTGGCCCAACGGATGACGGGTCGGGGCCTCCAGATTGCCTTCGCGGGTGCCAGTCGCATCACTGCTCATTCGGCTTGTCCTCTCGATGCAGCCGCGACTGGCCGTTGCCCGGCGCGCGAGTTCTCCCGTAGGTTGGGTTGACTCCCGGACATGGTCCGGGAGGAAGCCCAACGGATCCGCGTTGTCGGGCTTCGCTTGCGCTCTGCACAACCTGCATCCTTTTCACAAGGAGCGCGTGAAGGAGCCGGCCATGCCGGCGACCGGCCTCGCCTCGACCGGTCGCGCGCATGGCGCGCTCCTACACGAACAACGGTGGCTCGCGAAGCGAGCGGAACTATCCGTCACCCGAGTTCGTTCAGCGCCTTGGTGAAGCGGTTCGCGTGCGAACGCTCGGCCTTCGCCAGGGTCTCGAACCAGTCGGCGATTTCCTCGAAGCCTTCGTCGCGCGCGGACTTGGCCATCCCGGGATACATGTCGGTGTATTCGTGGGTCTCGCCCGCGATCGCGCTCTTGAGGTTGGCGTGGGTTTCGCCGAACGGCAAGCCGGTGGCCGGATCGCCCACGGCTTCCAGGTATTCCATATGCCCGTGGGCGTGACCCGTTTCGCCTTCGGCGGTGGAACGGAACACCGCGGAAACGTCGTTGTAACCCTCGACGTCGGCCTTGGAGGCGAAGTACAGGTAGCGACGGTTGGCCATCGATTCGCCGGCGAAAGCGTCCTTGAGATTCTGTTCGGTTTTGGAGTCTTTCAGGTTTGCCATGATGTTTGCCTCGGGGTGGATGGACGTGCGCGGCGCAGTGCCGGTCCATCGAACATAGCGCACCTCGCGTGCAAAATGAAATTGATTGGTTTGATCGATCCAATAGATCGTGGCTATGAGCAACTCGAACAATGGTCTGATCGGAGCAGCATTGTCGAAAGTCGGGCCACGCAGCCGCTGTTGTGAAAAGCCAGGCCAAGGAAGGCCGTTCTGGTCTTTCCGGATTCGAGGCAAGCTGGTCAGCCAGTCGCGTTCGACGAAGCAGCGGTCATGGATGACCAGCTCTTGTGAAAAGTCAGGCCATGGATGGCCGTTCTGGTGCCACATGTCCGGGAACGCTCCCTTCACCCGACTCTCACAGATTCGCCGCGATCACGGACGATCGCATTCACCTATGCAGATCGCCAGCGGCTTCCGGCTGATAGTGGATCGCGGTCACCTTCAACTTCAGGGTGCGCCCGCCATTGCCCGGCCAGTCGATGCTCTGGCCCACGCGCAAGCCCAGCAGTGCGCTGCCTACCGGGGCCAGCACCGAGATCTTGCCCGCATCGGCGTCGGCGTCCTTTGGGTACACCAGCGTCAGGGCGTGGTGCTTGTTGCTGGATTCGTCGACGCAGTCGGCAGACGAGTTCATGCTGACCACGTCGTGCGGCATCTTCGCGGGCTCGACGATGTCGGCGCGGTCGAACTCCTCGCGCAGCTTCCTGGCCACCGATGAATCCCGCAGCTCAGGCGCTTCCAGCAGCTTTTCGATGCGTTCGACATCGAGCCGGGAAAGGATGATCGGCGTGCGTGTGTCCATGTCAGGCCTTCGCGTGGATTTTGCCACCAACATAGCGAGCCGAACCCGATTTCACAATGGGTCGGGCGGGCAGGGTGGCGGGGTCGAGTAGTGCGCGCGGCAGGTTCTTGAAGACTTTCGACAACTCGCGAAGGAAGCCGTCCATTGCCGAGCTGCGGCGCCAGAACATCGCGATGCGGCGGCTCGGCGGGTGGCTCCCGAATGGCGTCAGGTGCACGTTGGCGGTTTGCGCGATCGGGGGTTGCACCGCCAGCACCGGCAGCAGCGTGATGCCGACGTCGGCGGCGACCATCTGGCGCAGGGTTTCGAGACTGGTCGCGCGAAAACCCTGTCTCTCGTCGGCCCCGGACATCCGGCAGACTTCCAGCGCCTGATCGCGCAGGCAATGGCCGTCCTCCAGCAACAACAGACGCTGGCCCTCCAGGTCCGCGAGTTTCAATTTGCGCCGTCCCGCCAGCGGATGCGCATCGGGTGCCGCGAGCAGGAATGGCTCCTCGAACAGGAATTCCGCGTGCAAGGTTTCGTCGTGCACCGGCAACGCGAGGATCGCGGCATCGAGCTTGCCTTCGCGCAGGCGCTGCACCAGCTCGGGCGTCTTCTCCTCGACCAGCAACAGTTCGAGGCGTGGGAAACGTTCACGAATGGTGCCGAGTACGTGCGGCAGCAGATAGGGCCCGAGCGTCGGGAACAGGCCGAGGCGCAGCGTTCCGGATGCCGGATCGTGGTCACGGCGCGCGACGCGCTTGATCTGCTCGACCTCGTTCATCACCTCGCGTGCGCGCGCGGCAATCTGTTTGCCGACCTCGGTGAGCAGCACCTTGCGCGGGCTGCGCTCGACCAGGGTCACCCCGAGTTCGCCCTCGAGCTTCTTGATCTGGGTCGAGAGGGTCGGCTGGCTCACGAAGCTGGCCTCGGCGGCGCGGCCGAAGTGCTTGTGATCGGCGAGGGCGACAAGATATTGGAGGTCGCGAAGGTTCATGGGAATTCGGTTGTGCGATCGTCCGTGATCGCTGCGGTATGGATTTACCGATCTCGTGACCCGCTCGTGTCCGTGAAGCCCCAGAACGGCCTTCCATGGCCTGACTTTTCACAACAGCCGCTTCGATCGGATCTGTAATATACAACGTCTATTGGTAGCATTCAAACAATCAATTTCATTTATTGATCGCGATGCCGTATCTTGACCACTGAACGGTAGCTGCAGCCGCCGGTCCAAACTTCCACCACCCATCAAGGAGCTTCCCATGCTGACCGTTGGCAACAATTTCCCGCACTTCAACCTCAAGGCCACGGTGTCCATCGAAAGCCTGGACAAGGCCTTCACCGACATCGACAACAGCACATACAAGGGCAAGTGGACCTGCGTGTTCTTCTATCCGAAAGACTTTACCTTCGTGTGCCCAACCGAGATCAAGGGCTTCGCCGATCTCGACGCGCAGTTCAAGGATCGCGACTGCCAGATCCTCGCCGCCAGCACCGACTCCGAGTTCGTGCACATGGCGTGGCGCAAGGACCACAAGGATCTCCGCGAACTGCCGTTCCCGATGCTGGCCGACATCAACAAGGACCTGACCCGCGCACTGGGCATCCTGGACGAGGAAGGCGTCGCCAAACGCGCCGCGTTCCTGGTCGACCCGGAGGGCGTGATCCGCTTCGTGTACGTGACCGAGGGCTCGGTCGGCCGCAATCCGGCGGAAGTGCTGCGCGTACTCGATGCGCTGCAGACCGATGAACTCTGCCCCTGCAACTGGAGCAAGGGCGAGGAAACGCTGAAGGCTGCGTAATCCAGGAAGCCCTCCCCTTCAAGGGGAGGGTTGGGTGGGGATGGGTTTCTTCGTCGCCCATGTTTCAACCCATCCCCATCCCGGCCTTCCCCTTGAAGGGGAAGGAGAAAAGCACGCGATCCGACCAAACGGAGAGGGGATGGGTTTCATCGTCGCCCATGTTTCAACCCATCCCCATCCCGGCCTTCCCCTTGAAGGGGAAGGGGAATAGCGCGCCAATCCGATCAAACGGAGAATCGAAATGTCTATCGAACAAGTGAAATCACAGCTCCCCCACTATGCCAAGGACCTTCGCCTCAACCTTGAATCGGTGTTGAGCGAGGGAGGCGCACCAGGACTTTCGCAGAAGCAGATCGCGATCGTAGCGCTGGCGTCGGCCATTGCCTCGCGCCATGCGCCACTGACCGAAGCGATCGCGCAATTCGCCTCGCAACATGCCGAGGAGAAGGAACTCGATGGCGCGCGCACAGCCGCCACGCTGATGGGCATGACCAACATCTATTACCGCTTCCTGCACCTGGTCGAGAACGACGAGTACGCGACTCTGCGGGCCGGCCTGCGCATGAACGCGATGGGTAGTCCGGGCTGCGACAAGATCGACTTCGACCTGGCCTCGGTGGCGGTATCGGCGATCAACGGCTGCGGCAGTTGCGTGGCCTCGCACGAACGCACCTTGCGCAAGCACGACGTTTCCGCGCAGGCGGTGCAGAGCGCTGCACGAATCGCGGCGGTGATCCATGCAGTGGCGGTGACGCTGGAGCAGCAGGCTGCAGCGAGCCAGTCCGCGGCCGCGAAGGCCGCTTGACGATCACGGGAGCCGCCGCCGCACGGCGGCCCCCGAAGGAAGGGACTTTCGACACTTGATCCGCGCCTCCGGGCTGTGTTCGACTCTCCCGTTGTTCCCAGGCAAGTCAGGATACGGTTCGATGCGCGTGATTTCTGCAGTGATGATGGCGGCCCTGCTGGCGATTGCCGGCGCGGCCCTGGTGCTGCCCGACCAGGCGGCGGCAAAAGCAGTCGCAGCCCGTGCCACGAACAAGCCCCCGCTGACGCGGCTCCCGGATTGGGTGGTGCCGCAATCCTACGATCTCTCGATCAAGAGCGATCCGGACCAGCCCGGCTACAGCGGCGAGGTCACGATTGCGGTCGACCTCAAGAAGGCTTCCCACTACCTGTGGCTGCACGGCAAGGGCCTGGAGGTCTCTTCGGTGACGATCACCGATGCGGCGGGTCGCAAGCACACCGGCAAGTACGAAGGCGCCGTGACCAGGGATGCGGACCAGGCAGGCGTTGCGCGGGTGGATTTCGGATCGACGCTGCAACCGCAGAAGCTGAAACTCGGGTTGGTGTTCACCGCGCCCTACAACCAGACCCTGCAGGGGTACTACAAGGTCGTGTTCGCGGGCGACGCGTACGCGATGACCCAGATGGAACCGATCAGCGCACGGCTCGCCTTTCCGTGCTTCGACGAGCCCGGCTTCAAGGCGCCGTTGACCCTGTCGCTGACGATCCCCGACGCAGACAAGGCGGTCGCCAACGCAGCGGAGGCTGGTCACAAGCCGGCCGGCGCAGGCTGGAAGAC
>JBOHYO010000485.1:0-12644 GCA_050737935.1 Rhodanobacteraceae bacterium | reverse complement strand
GTGCTGGACGCCGACATCTACGGGCCCAGCCAGCCGCTGATGCTCGGCATCGAGGGGCGACCCGAATCGCCAGACGGCAAGACCATCATCCCGATGACCAACCACGGACTGCAGGTGATGTCGATCGGATTCCTGGTCGGCGAAGACACGCCGATGGTGTGGCGCGGGCCGATGGTGACGCAGGCGCTGACACAATTGCTGACTGCGACCCGTTGGCGTGATCTGGATTACCTTGTGGTGGACATGCCGCCGGGTACCGGCGACATCCAGTTGACGCTCACGCAGCGCGTGCCGGTGGCGGGCGCCGTGATCGTGACCACGCCGCAGGACATCGCGTTGCTGGATGCGAAGAAGGGGCTCAAGGCCTTCGAGAAGGTGCAGGTGCCGGTGCTCGGCGTGGTCGAGAACATGGCGACGCACATCTGCTCGAACTGCGGGCACGAGGAGCACGTGTTCGGCGCGGGCGGCGGGGCGCGGATGGCCGAACAGTACGGTGTGCCGCTTTTGGGTTCGCTGCCGCTCGACATCCGCATCCGCGAACAGGCCGACGAAGGCAATCCCACGGTGGCGGCGATGCCCGATTCCGATCTTGCGATGCGTTACCGCGAAATCGCGCGCAACATGGCAGCGCGACTGTCGCTGCAGGCTGAGCGCGACGTGGCCGGCGTGCCGAACATCCGTGTTGCCGATGACTGAAGATCCCGCGCCGCGGCGGGTGTTGTGCCTATGCGGAAGCCTGCGCCGGGTGTCGTCCAATCGCGCGGCGCTCGAAGCCGCGCGAGCGTTGTCGCCAGCGTCGCTGCGGCTCGAACTTTATTCCGGGATGGGCGCGTTGCCGTGGTTCAATCCGGACGTGGAAGTCGATCCGCTGCCGCCAACGGTACGCGACCTGCGGGAAGCCGTCGGTCGCGCCGGCGCACTGTTGATCGCGTGTCCGGAATACGCACACGGCATTCCCGGCGCCTTCAAGAACCTGCTGGACTGGCTGGTCGGATCGCTGGAATTCCCGGGCAAGCCGGTGCTGCTGCTGAACTGTTCGGGGCGCGGCTCGCACCACGCCCAGGACGAGCTTCTGGAAGTGCTGAGGACCATGTCGGCGCGGCTTTTGTCGCCCGATCCGCTGCCGGTACGGCTGCCGGGTGCAGGTTGTTCGGCAGAGGCCGTGTTGGCCGATGAACATCGTCGTCAGGAATTGCAGACCGTGCTGGGTTTCCTTGCCGGGTTGGCATGACGGCGCGTCGTGCTGCTACGCTTCGCGGTCGCCGGTCCCCCGTCCCGGCCCCCCATCAATACCAATTCCATCCATGAGCATCAAGAGCGACAACTGGATCCGGCGCATGGCCGCCAACGGGATGATCGAGCCGTTCGAACCCGGTCAGGTCAAGGAGAGCGGCGGCGATCGCATCGTTTCGTATGGGACGTCGAGCTACGGCTACGACGTACGTTGTGCGGATGAGTTCAAGATTTTCACAAACATCAACTCGACCATCGTCGACCCCAAGGATTTCGACTCTCGCAACTTCGTGGACTTCAAGGGCGACTGTTGCATCGTCCCGCCCAACTCTTTCGCGCTGGCGCGCACCGTCGAATACTTCCGCATCCCACGCAATGTGCTGACGATCTGCCTCGGCAAGAGCACCTATGCGCGCTGCGGCATCATCGTCAACGTGACCCCGCTGGAACCGGAATGGGAAGGCCACGTGACGCTGGAGTTCTCCAACACCACGCCCTTGCCGGCGAAGATCTATGCCAACGAGGGCATCGCGCAGATGCTTTTCCTGGAATCCGACGAAGTCTGTTCGACCAGCTACAAGGACCGCGGCGGCAAGTACCAGGGGCAGAAGGGCGTGACGTTGCCGAAAACGTAGGGCGCCGTTGCAGTTTGGCAGCAGCGCGCACTCGTGTGCGGGCGGCGGGCCATGCCCGCCATACAAGGTGGGGTAGTCTGCTTTCAATCCGGTCGCCCTGAGCGTAGGCCCGCAGGGCCGAAGTCGAAGGGCCGGGCGTTTCGACTCCGTTCGCTTCGCTCACGTAGCCTGTCCTGAGCTTGTCGAAGGGCTCAACGCGAACGGCCACTCAGACAGGACCAGTACCCAGGCGGCGCGAAGGCGGCGCGTTCAGTCCGTTTGTGGCAGACTTGCACGATTGCAGCGCTGCCGCCTGCTTTCACCGATCAGTCACGGAGACCGTCCCATGAACTTGCGTCCGTTCCTTGCGCGCCTCGGCGGCGCGGCGCTGTTGGCAACAATGTTCGCGCTGGCCGCGTGCAATGGCAATGTCCGCAGCGGCGGCTCGACTGTCGCCAACGTGCCACACCAGTACGACGTCACGATTGCGGCGTTCAAGGACAATCAGTTCCTGCTCGACGGCGCGGTTCTCACTTCGTCCGACCTCGAAGCGCACTTCCGCTATCTCCAGGACCAGAAGCAGTTGCCGAAGACGGTGCTGTTGAAGGATTCAGATTCCGACAAGATCAACAATAGCGACCTCGAGGAATTCGCCAGCCTGCAGTTGAGCTTCCACTTCACGGGCTACGTCGAGCACAAGGGCAAGCTCACGCTGATGAGCGCGGTGCAGGGAAAAACGGACAAGGGTGCGCAGCAGGACGATGGCGGCCAGCAGCACCGGCGACACCATCGCGGCGGCTAAGGCGGAAGCGGTCACCCGGACCAGTGATCCCCTGAATTCGGCCTCAGGTTTCCGCGCCGGCCGCGGCGCGCGCATCTTCGCGTGTCGTCAGTGCGGTGCGTACGATGATCCCGATGGCGCGCTGCATTTCATCGAGCGGCATGCCCGGTTGTCCGTGTGCGGCAGCCTGCTTCGGCAGCCACGGCACGTGCACGAAGCCCGCGCGGACATTGCGACGGCGGCGCAAGGCGTGCATCAGCGCGTAGAACACCTGGTTGCAGACGTAGGTGCCGGCGGTCTGCGAAATGTGCGCGGCGATTCCGGCTTCGCGCAGCGCCAGCAACGATGCCTTCACCGGCAGCGTGGCGAAAAACGCGGCTTGGCCGCCACGCAGCACCGGCACGTCGACGGGTTGCGCGCCGGCATTGTCGGGAATGCGCGCGTCGACCAAATTGATCGCAACCCGCTCCAGCGAAATGCCGTCGCGCCCGCCGGCCAGGCCGACTGCAACCACGACGCGAGGTTCGGTCGCGCGCAGGGCGCGCCACAGGAGGGGCAGCGAGCCGTCGAACTCGGTGGGCAATTCCACCGCGGTCACCCGATGTCCCTCGATGATGCTGCCGTCGAGCGCATGTACCGCCTGCCAGGACGGATTGACTGCCTCGCCGCCGAACGGCGTGAAGCCCGTGAGCAGCACGGAGGGTCCGCGTTGGCGTGTAGTCGGGTTCAAAACCGGAATACCAGGAGGTACATCAGCGCCAAGTTTACGACCAGCAGCAGCGCGCCGGTCTTCCATTGGGCGCGGATCACGTCATTCTGGTTCGGCAATTCGAGCAGCGCCACCGGCACGATGTTGAAGTTGGCCGCCATCGGCGTGAACAGGGTGCCGCAGTACCCGGTGACCATGCCGATCGATCCCAGGATCGCCGGATTCGCGCCGTGCAACTGGATCAGGAGCGGCAGGCCGACTCCGGCGGTCAGCACCGGGAACGCGGCGAAGGCGTTGCCCATGATCACGGTGAACAGCACCATCCCGAGCCCGTAGGCAGCCACGCATGCCAAGGCGCTGCTGACCGGAATGACCATTCGCACGAGGTCGGCGACCGCGGTGCCCACACCGGTCGCGGCGAACACGCCGCCAAGCGCCGCCAGCGTCAGCGGCAGCAGTGCGGCCCATCCCAGCGTGTCGAGCAGGCGCCGGCCTTCGGCGACGCCGGCAATCGGCTTCGCGCGCGTCACCCACAACGCCGCGATCAGCGCGATCACGCAGGCCAATGCCAAGCCGGTCAGGGTCATCCGGGTCTTGTCGAAAAGGTGCCATCCGTCGATGACGACGTATGCCCCGAACAGCGCGACCAGCAGCGTGACCAGTGGAATCAGCAAGGCGGGGACGAACAGGCGATGTCGCAGGCGTTTCGCGTCGGCCTCGCGCGCAGCGGCGTCGCGCTCGAAGATATGCCCCCGCTTCATCCGGGGCGACAACACCGCGAGGGCGATCACGCCGACGCCGGCGAGTTGCGCGGGCAGTATGTGGTGCGCCGTGGTCGCCTGCATCACGTAACGGCCGCCCGCCATCAGCGCCGCCAGCACCAGCCAGAACGCGGCGTGCCACCAGCGCCGGTCGCGCAGGTTGAACCACGCCGCGCCGACGAGAAACAGCGCGATCAGCCAGTACGCGTGCTCGATCCGCAACATCTCAGCCGTCCGCCTTGCGGGTACGTGCCGCCGCTGCGTCGCGGCCAACCACCCGTCGCGCAAACAGCACGGTCCGCGCGGCGTGGATGAAGAACGCCGCAATTGCGGTCGGCAGCGCCCACAGTGCGATTTGCAGCGGCTCCAGCTCGATGCCGTGCTGCGAGTAGAACCCCTGGATCAGCAGGACCGCGCCCAGCGCGATGAAGACGTCCTCGCCGAAGAACAATCCGATGTTGTCGGTGGCGGCGCTGAATGCCCGTACGTCGTTGCGTTCGGCGTCCTCGAGCGGCCTGCCGCGCTGTTCGGCGGCGGCTTCGGCCATCGGCGCCAGCAAAGGGCGCACCGTCTGGGCTTGGCCAGCTACGTTCGTCAGCCCGAGCATCGACATGATCTGGCGAAGGCCGAGATAGGCGATCAGCAGTCGCGAGAGGGTCAGGCCGCGCAAGTTCGATATCCAGTTGCGCGCGTGCTCGCGCAACCCCGCGCGCTCGAGCACGCCGATCGCCGGCAGCGTCAGCACGAACAACAGCAGCGCCCGTTCGGACACGAAGCTGTTGCCGATCAACGCGAGGATCTCGCCGATGGATTTGCCAGCCGCGAGCCCGCTGACGATGGCCGCGGCGACCACCACCGGCACCGGGTTGAAGCGGAGCGCGAAGCCGATGACGATGACCAGCACGCCGAGCAGCGGAAGCCAGTGCATCATGCGGGGCGTTCCGCCGCGCCGATTTGGATCCCGGCACCCTCCAACGCCAGCCGCAGCGCCTTTGCGAGGCCGCCCGCACCGGCCCTGTCACCGTGCACGCACAAGGTGTCGGCCGCGATTTGTATCCTGGTGCCGTCGATGGCCACGGCCTCTCCGCTTGTCGCGATCGAGAGTGCCTGGGCCACGGCCGCATCGGGTTCGTCGATCACCGCACCGGCCTCCGAGCGCGGTGTCAGCGAACCGTCGCTCCGGTAGCGTCGGTCGCAGAAACCTTCACCGGCCACCGGCAGGCCGGCGTCGCGGCCCGCCTCGACGAGCACGCTCCCCGCAAGGCCGACCAGGATCAACATGGGGTCGAAGTCACGGACCGCCGTGGCGATCGCGGTGGCGAGCACCGGATCGCGCGCGGCCATGTTGTACAGGGCGCCGTGCGGCTTGACGTGGTGCAGCCTGCCGCCGCAGGCTTTTGCAAGCGCGTGCAGCGCGCCGATCTGGTACAGCGTCTGCGCATATACCTCGTCCGTGGGGATCCGCATCTCGCGTCGCCCAAAGCCTTGCAGGTCAGGTAGCGATGGATGCGCGCCGATCGCGACACCGTGTTCGATGCACAGCGCAACGGTGCGCTGCATCGTGAGCGCATCGCCCGCATGGAAGCCGCACGCGATGTTGGCCGAAGTGATCCACGGCATCACGCCGGCATCGTCGCCCATGCGCCACGCGCCGAAGGATTCCCCGAGGTCGGCATTGAGATCGATGGATTTCACTGGAACAGGGAGTAGGGGATAGGGAGCAGGGGGCAGGGACTCGTTCGCGCTCGCGGTTTCATAGGGATCAACGCTGCTGGTGATCCTGTTGCAGCCGCTGGTGGATGGCTCCTTCCAACTTTCGCAATGCAGCTTCGCGTTTTCCCAGCGCGTTGATGGCCTCTTCGAACGTGCAGGGCCGGAAGCGTAACGCATCGCCGGGACGACGTTGCGCGAGGCGCGGCAGGTCCACGGCCGCGACCTGGCCGATCCGCGGATAGCCGCCGCTGACCGGGCATTCGGGTCCGAAAGCGATCGGTTGTCCGGACGGCGGCAGTTGCATCAATCCGGTGACGCAACCTTCGCTGACCATCTCGATGGGCGCTTCCCACTCGAGCGTGGGGCCCGAAAGACGTACGCCCACGCGATTGGAATCCACGTGCACGGTAAAATTATCTGAAAACAATGATCTACGTGATGTTTGTGTCAACTGTTCGAGATGGCTCCCTGGCAACAGGCGCAACGGTTCGCCCGCATCGGAAAACCACGGGCGTGGATCGAGCCGCCATTTGGAAACGGGGTTGGAAACGGGGTCAGGTTCACTTTTGCGCAACAACTGTCGCGTCCCTGAAGATGCCGGGAAAAGTGAACCTGACCCCGTTTCAAGCGCCCCCACTTCGAGCACATCGCCCGCACGCAGCGGTCTTCCCTCGTTCGGACCAAGTCTCGCATTGACGTCGATGCTGCGGCTGCCCAGCATCGGCTTCGCATCGAAGCCGCCGCCGACGCCGAGACAGCTTCGACAGCCGGCGCGGATCGCGCCGAACGTGACCGTTGCGCCCACGGGCACGAACACGGGTGCCCACATCGGCCATTCGGTGCCGTCGATATGGAATGCTATCGGCGCGCCCGTGACCGCGATCCATGTGCCTGCCTCGAACCGCAGCTTCGGTCCTGACAGGGTGATCTCGAGCGTACATGCGTCGGGTGGGTTTCCACACAATGCGTTCGCTATGCGCAACGAGGGCACGTCGAAGGCGCCAGCGCGACCGATGCCCAGATGCGTGTAGCCGCTGCGCCCCGCGTCCTGCAAGGTCGTCAGGAGCCCAGGCTTGACGACTTCAATCGTCACGCGGATGCCCGGCAAGTCTCGCGAATTCGTCGGCGCGGATGGCGCGGAAGTGCACGCCGTCGCCGGGACCAAGCAGGCAGGGCGACTCCCTTGCCGGATCGAACAGGACCAGCGGCGTGCGTCCGATCAACTGCCAGCCGCCCGGCAATTCGCGCGGATAGATGCCCGTCTGCGCGCCGCCGATCGCGACTGAACCCGCGGGCACTCGGGTACGCGGATCCGCCCGCCGCCGCATCGCGAGCGCCGGGTCGAGGCCGAGCAGATAGGGAAACCCGGGCGCGAAGCCGATCATGGCGACGGTATATTCTGCATCGGTGTGACGCGCGACAACTTCGTCTGGTGTGACGCCCGCATGTTCCGCGACGGCATCGAGGTCGGCTCCGTATTCGCCGCCATAGCACACCGGAATTTCGATGTCGCGGTCCGCCTCACGAGCGAGGGCTGCATTCTTTTGCTCGTCATCCCGGCGAAGGCCGGGATCCAGGATCGCCCGCAAGGCAACCGTGACAAGCTCGAACGGATGTGCGCCAGTAGCATCGATCCACGCGGCGGGATCGAACCGCACCAGCAACGTCGCATACGCCGGCGCGATGTCGATCACGCCTGCAAGCTCCGCCGCGCGCAGCGCCCGCACGGCCGCGTGCACGCGAGCATTGACCTCGGCATCGATACCGTCGCCGAAGCGCAGCAGCAGCGCGTCTTCGGCCAGCGGCTCGATCGCGAAATCCACGGTCACAGCGCCGATCGGAAACGTGCGGCCAGCGCATCACACGCTTCCGGCGAGTAACGTTGCGCCGGTCCGTGGCCCCACACCGGGCCCGGCCAGGCCGCGTCGTCCTTGCGCCGCGCGACCACGTGCACGTGCAGTTGGCGCACGAGGTTGCCGAGCGCGCCGATGTTGAGCTTGTCGCATGCAGCCACCGCGCGCAATATCTTCATCGCGCGATGGATTTCGCGCATCAACTGCATGCGGTCGTTCTCGTCGAGATCATCCAGTTCTACAGCACCCGAACGCCGCGGCACCAGGATCAGCCACGGAAACCGCGCGTCGTCCATCAGCAGCGCGCGGCAGAGTTGCCAGTCCGCGACGAATACCGTGTCGTCGGCGAGCCGCGGGTCCAGTTCAAAGCCGGTCTCCGCATCCGCGCTCATGCCTCGCCCGCGAGGTGGCGGCCGAAGAACGCGAGCGTGCGTTGCAGTGCCAGTGGCGCGCCGACGGGGTCGTAGTGGCTGGGGTCGACGTCGCGGTTGAAGGCATGACCCGCGTTCTCGTATACGTACACCGGCGCATCCGGGTACGCGTCGCGGTGCTTCTGTATGGCGTCCGCAGTGATCGAGCGATCCTTCGCGCCGAAGTGGAACATCACGGGCGCCTGCAGCGGCTGGTCGAGGAATGGCACGTTGCGCGCGCCGTAATAGCTCACGGAGGGCAGCCCCAGGCGCTGCGCGGCCAGCAGGGCGACCGTGCCGCCCCAGCAGTAGCCGACCACGCCGATCCTGCCGGAGGATTGGATCGAATCGGCTGCGCTCGCCACGGCTTCCACGGCGCGGTCGAGGCCGACCTCCGCAGCGAGGCCCTTGCCCCGTTCCGTGCCCGGCTTGTCGTAATGGAGTTCGACGTCGTTCTCGACGTAATCGAAGAACGCGGGAACGATCGCGGTATAGCCTTGTCTGGCGAAGCCGTCGGCGACCTCGCGGATGTGTGTGGTGACGCCGAAGATTTCCTGCACTACCACGATGCCGCCCTTCGGACTGGCCTTCGGCTTGGCAAGATAGGCGCCGATGCAATGCGTGCCGGCCGTGTTGAGATTGATGCGCTGACCCATGGCGGCCTCCGGAATCGTGATCCGACCAGCGTACTACGCGGGACCGATACAGGAGAGGCTTCCCGGGATTCCGGATTCCGGATCCCGAGTCCCGAGTCCCGAGTCCCGAGTCCCGAGTCCCGAGTCCCGCTAAAATCGCGCGTTTCGCTTCGTGCAGAATCGCAATGCCCACCCCGTCCCCCAAAGTCGGTTTCGTCAGCCTCGGTTGCCCGAAGGCGCTGGTCGATTCCGAACGCATCCTGACCCAGTTGAAGGCCGAGGGTTACGGCATCGTGCCGCGCTACGACAAGGCTGACGTGGTGGTGGTCAACACCTGCGGTTTCATCGATGCAGCGGTGCAGGAATCACTGGACGCGATTGGCGAGGCGCTGCACGAGAACGGCCGGGTGATCGTGACCGGTTGTCTCGGCAAGCGCGAAGCGCTGATCCGCGAGGCGTATCCCGACGTACTGGCAATCACGGGTCCGCAGGACTACGCCAGCGTGATGGGCGCGGTGCATGCGGCGCTGCCGCAGCCGCACGATCCGTTCACCGACCTGGTTCCGCGGCGTCGCTTCGGCGACGCCCAGGACAGCGAGATCGGCATCAAGCTGACGCCCAGGCACTATGCGTATCTGAAGATTTCCGAAGGCTGCAACCACCGCTGCACGTTCTGCATCATTCCCTCGATGCGCGGAAACCTGGTGTCGCGGCCGATCGACGAAGTGCTCCTCGAAGCCGAAAAGCTGGTGCGCGCTGGCGTCAAGGAGTTGCTGGTGATCAGCCAGGACACCAGCGCCTACGGCGTCGATCTCAAATATGCAGAACGCGCCTGGCGCGGCAATGCGTATCGCACGCGGATGACGGATCTCTGCCATGGCCTTGGCGAACTCGGAGTTTGGGTGCGGCTGCATTACGTGTATCCGTACCCGCACGTGGACGAAGTGATTCCCTTGATGGCGGAGGGCAGGATCCTTCCGTACCTCGACATTCCGTTCCAGCATGCTTCGCCGCGCCTGTTGAAACTGATGAAGCGCCCGGCGCACGCGGAGAAGACGCTGGAGCGCATCCAAGCCTGGCGCAGGGTCTGTCCAGATCTCACGATCCGCAGCACCTTCATCGTCGGCTTTCCGGGCGAAACGGACGGAGAGTTCGAAGAACTCCTCGACTTCCTGCGCGAGGCGCAGCTCGACCGGGTCGGCGCGTTCGCCTATTCACCGGTGGGTGGTGCGAAGGCCAACGAGCTGCCCGATCCGGTTCCCGAGGAGTTGAAGGAGGACCGGCTCGAGCGCTTCATGGAAGTGCAGGCGGAAATCTCCGCCGCGAAGTTGCAAAAGAAAATCGGCCGCACGCTGACCGTGCTCGCTGATGAAGTGGACGCCGACGGCGCGCTGGCCCGTTCGATGGCCGACGCGCCCGAGATCGACGGTACGGTGCGAATTGCCGATGGCGCGTCGCTGAAGCCGGGTCAATTCGTGGATGTGCGGATCACCGGCGCGAGCGCCCACGACCTGGAAGCTGCGGTGATTTAGCCCTCCCCTTCAAGGGAAGGGTTGGGCGGGGATGGTGTTGGGAGAGGATTGCTCCGACCCATCCCCTCCCGGCCTCCACCTCGAAACGTGAAGGATGGCGCAAGGTTGCGAATTACGCGTCGTACTGAACCGACATTACCGCGAACCGCACCTTGCCTCCCGGCAATTCCGCTTCGAATTCCTCGTCGATCCGTTTCTTCAGCGCCGCGCGTGCGAGCGGCGAATCGACGCTGATCCAGCCCTTCTTCGCATCGGTCTCGTCGGGGCCCACGATCCGGTAGCGGTGCGTCTTGCAGCTGTGCCCTTCTTCGAGTTCGAACATCGCGCCGAAGAAGATCGCCTCGCGATCCGCGGGCACGCCTTCGGCCACCTTCAATGACGGAATCCGCTTGGAGAGATACCGCACGCGACGATCGATTTCGCCGAGCTGCTTCTTGCGGTAGGTGTATTCGGCGTTCTCGGAGCGGTCGCCTTCGGCCGCTGCTGCCGCGAGTGCCTGCACCACTTCCGGCCGCACCTCGCGCCACAAGTGATCGAGCTCGGTCTTCAGCGCGTCGAATCCCGCACGCGTGATGATCGCGGTGGAGCGGGGTGAAGGCGGACGCCAGCGGCTCATGTGGTCCGTTCCGCCTCCGCGGTTGCGGCGAATCCACCGACTTCCTGTGCCGCCTCGTGCCGCGGCCAGCGCGCGATGAAGCCGCGGGCGAGATGGCCTGCCATGTCGTGCATCCCGAGCCGCGCGGCGAGGCGCGCGAGTGTTGCCGTGGCGTCCGGATCATCGGGAACGAATCCGGGGTCGATCTCGCGGCACTCCTGCACCAGGCTGAGCGCGCGGCGTGCATCGTTGCTGGCGCAACACTGGGCGATCCAGGTCTGTCCGTGCGATAGCAGCAGGTCGTTGCGCGCCAGCTTCCGCAAGAGCACCCGGAACTGAATGTGCACGGATGCCGGCGCCGCGCGCTCGCGGATGCGGTCGCGCAGGCGGATCGCGGCCTCTTCGGGATCGGTTGGTGCCAGCGCTTCACATTCGCGCACCAAGTCGTTGTCGGCATCCTGGCCGCTGGCCTTGGCGCGCTCGGGCGCCTCGGGCCGCATGCCGAGGCGTTCGCGGTAATGCCAAACCATGACGCCCATCCAGTGGAAGTTGAGCACTGTGGCGTACGTGCACAGCAGGTAGAAGAGCGGCAATTCGATCACCGTCGACGCGCCCGACTGGTAGAGATCCTGTGCGACGCCTTGCACGCCGCCGACGATCAGTTGCAACAACACCAGAACGAAATAGGGCGCGCCGAAGCGCTGCATCGTTCGCATCCAATTGAAAGGGTTCAGCGCGGCACCCAGGCCATCGTCGAACGCGAGCGCGATCACGACAGCCGGGATCGCCAGCGCGAATGCGCAGGTGAGCCACCATGCGCCCGCGCCGAATTTCCAGCGCGCGAGCGAAGTCGCCGAGAGCGCGATCAGCAGCAGCGCCACCAGCAGCCAGCCCCCTTGCACGCCGGTCTCGCGGGTCACCTCGGGCGGTTCGGCATAGCCGTCGGCGGTGCGGCGCAGGCATTCGAGCGCGTATCCGTAGGTCCCCGCCCAGACCAGCAGTTCGAAGAACCATCCTGCGAGCGGCAGCAACGACAGATAGTGCGCCAGCGTCAGCACCACGATGCCGGACAGCGCCGCGCCGTGCAAAGGGTAGGCGAGTCCCCGGAACAGGCGCCCGGAGAGCGGCGCGTCGGCGTCGGCGAGCCGGATCGGCGGCATGCTGCTTCAGCGCCTGCCGCCGAACATGCCGCCCAGCACGCCGCGCAGAATCTGGCGGCCGAGCTGGCTGCCCATGGTGCGCACGACTTGCTTGCCCATGGTCTCGAGCATGCCCTGGCGGCGCTTGGTGCCGAACACCGCATCGTGCATGGCGGTGCCCAACGTGGAACCCTGCGGCGCCTTTTCGACTTCCTGCTTCGCGACTTCCCTGGGGTTGTCGACGGCCTTTTCGTCCGCCCGCTTGGCCAACATTTCCGCCGCCGATTCGCGGTTCACCGGCGTGTCGTATTTCGGGCCTACCGGAGAACGCGAACGGCTGGTCGCGCGTTCCTCTTCGGTGATCGGGCCGAGCCGGCAGGTCGGCGTGGTGACCAGCACCCGTTCGACCGGCGTGGGCGCGCCCTTGTCCCGCAAGGTGGATGCGAGTGCCTCGCCGGTCCCGAGCGAGCCGATGACTTGCGCGACGTCGAGCTTCGGGTTCGGCGCGAACGTTTCCGCGGCGGCCTTGACGGCCTTCTGGTCGCGTGGCGTGAAGGCGCGCAGCGCGTGCTGGATGCGGTTGCCGAGCTGCGCCGATACGCGGTCCGGCACGTCGCCCGGGCTCTGCGTGACGTAATAGACTCCGACGCCTTTCGAGCGGATCAGCCG
>JBOHYO010000484.1:0-8541 GCA_050737935.1 Rhodanobacteraceae bacterium | reverse complement strand
AACCGCTCAGCCCAACCTGCTCGCTCACCCAACCTTGCCGTCTGCTTGAATGGCCGAGCATGCAGGGCTCGGCTTGGCGGTCTTGAAAGCGTGCAGCCAGACCACATTTCGGGACCAGTGGCCAATCGCGGCCAACCCGACTTGAGGAGTTCAGCATGTACATCCAGCGTTCCAGCTATTGGCCCGGTGCCAATCGTTTCCCGCGCGAATTCAGTCGCGCTTTCAGCCATCTGTTCGATGTGGAAGATGGCGACCAGTCCAGCGTGGTGAGCAGCGAATGGGCGCCGCGCGTGGACATCCGCGAAGAAGACAAGCGCTTCATGATTGCGGCCGACATTCCCGGCGTTGATCCCAAGGACATCGAGATCAACATGGACAAGGGCGTCCTTTCCATCCGCGGCGAGCGCAAGTCCGGAAGCAAGGCCGAGCAAGACGACCAACCCCGCAAGTACTCCCGCGTCGAGCGTTCGCACGGGGTGTTCTACCGCCGGTTCGCATTGCCGGACAGCGCCAATCCCGACGGGATCACTGCCACTGGCCGCCATGGCGTACTGGAGATCGAGATTCCCAAGAAGCCCGAAACCACGCCGCGCAAGATCGACATCAAGATCGGCGAGTGAGCCGGCGACAACCGCCGCAGGCGATGCGTCATAATCGGAATCCGCGGCGGAGCGATCCGCCGCGGATGATCGTCTGAGCGCGGGGAGGGCCGATGGAGTTCCAGGATTACTACGACACCCTCGGCGTCAAGGCCAGCGCCAGCGACGACGAGATCAAGTCCGCCTACCGCAAGCTCGCCCGCAAATACCACCCGGACAAGAACAAGGAAGCCGGGGCCGAAGACAAGTTCAAGGTCGTCAGCGAGGCCTACGAAGTCCTGCACGACAAGCAGAAGCGCGCCGCCTACGACAACCTGCGCGCAGGCGGTTACCGCGGCGGCGACCAGTTCCGTCCGCCACCCGGCTGGCAGCAGCAGCAGACGCCGGGCGGATTCGAGTTTCGCGACGCCGGAGGCGGCGACGCCGCTGGGTTCAGCGACTTCTTCGAGTCGCTGTTCGGCGGCCGTGCCGCGGGCGCGCGTGCACAACGCGGACCCTTGCGTGGCAATGACGTGCGCGCCGCCGTGGAAATCGGCCTTCGCACCGCCTACACGGGCGGCAAGCAGCGCCTGGGGCTGCGTGATGCGACCGGCGAGCGCACGCTGGAAGTCAACATTCCCGCCGGCATCCTGCCCGGCAAGGTGATCCGGCTGGCGGGGCAGGGCGAGCCGGGATACAACGGCGGACCGGCCGGTGATCTGTTGCTGGAAGTGCAGGTGCACGACGATGCGCAGTTCAAGCTACACGGCCGCGACATTGAGGTCGAGGTGCCCGTATCGCCGTGGGAAGCGGCGTTGGGCGCCAAGGTGCCGGTGCCGACCCTGGGCGGCAACGTCGAATTACGGATCCCCGCGGACTCGCGCACGGGCCGCAAACTGCGCCTCAAGGGCCGCGGAATGCCGGGCCGCACGCCGGGCGATCAAATCGTGACCTTGTCGATCCAGATTCCCCCGGCCGACGGCGCCAAGGCCAAGGCCGCCTACCAGGCGTTCGAGAAGGCGTTCGCGGGGTTCGATCCGCGCGCGTAGGGCGGACATCGTCCGCCTTGCCAGCGGAAGGGACCATCAATGGCGGACAGTGTCCGCCCTACGTGGCTCCTATTTGCCCAGGTTGTCACCAAGTACCTTGGTCAATTCCGCCTCGTTCACGGGCTTGGTGACGTAGGCTTTCGCGCCCTGGCGCATGCCCCAGACCTTGTCGGTGTCCTGATCCTTGGTGGTGACGAGAACCACCGGGATGTGCGCGGTCGCCGCGTCCTTCGAGATCGCACGGGTCGCCTGGAAGCCGTTCAAGTTCGGCATCACGACGTCCATCAGCACCAGATCGGGCTTGTCGCGCTTGGCGGCTTCCACGGCCGCGGCGCCATCCACTGCGGTAATGGTCTGGTGGCCCAGTTTTTCCACCAGGCGTTTCAGGCCTTCCAGTTGGGACGGCGAATCATCGACGACCAGGATGCGTGCCATGCAGAACTCCTCCCCGCAACGGTTGCCGGCATTGTAGGGAACCGTGGAGCGAAGCGCCATGCTCGACGAGACCGGCCGCGATCAAAATTAAAATATTTACACATCAGTAGCTTGTGGCAACATCACAATGCAGATTCGATCAGGGCGGAGAGCCGATCGCGACCAGCGTGCGGCCGAAGGAACGTCCCGCGAGCTTGGCATCGAAGGTCGTCGGCAATGCGTTCAACGGGATTTCGTCCGTGCAGATGGCATCGAGGTGCGCGGGCTTCCAGTCGGACGCCAAATGCTGCCAGACCTCATCGCGGATGTCCCGTGCGGTGCCTGCCGAGGCAATCCCGAGCAGGCTGACTCCGCGAATGATGAAAGGCATCACGGTGGTTTCGAGTTTGCTGTCGGCGGCGAGGCCGATGCTGGCAACGTTGCCGTAGGGCGACGTGCAGGCCAGCAACTGGGCCAGCCACTTTCCGCCCGCGCTGTCCACTGCGCCGCCGAAGCGCGCCGATTCCAGCGCATGGTTGCCCAGGCGCAGGCCACGGCGATCCAGTACTTCGCGCGCACCGATGTCTTTCAGGAACTCCGCGCGATCGGGTTTGCCGCTGATCGCGTGGACCGTGAAACCGGCACGCGAAAAAATGTCCACCGCCAGCATGCCCACGCCGCCGGTGGCGCCGGTGACCGCGATCGGACCGAGATCGGGCGACTGGCGGTTTCCGCGCATCCGGTACAGCGCCAAGGCCGCGGTGAAGCCGGCGGTGCCGAGGATCATGCTCTCGCGCAGGCTGAGCCCTTGCGGCAGCGGGACGGTCCATTCGGCCTCGAGCCGCGCGTATTCGGCGTAGCCGCCGTCGCGGGTTTCCGACAGTCCGCAGCCCGTGCACAACACCGCATCGCCTTCCTTGAACCGGGCGTCGCGGGATTCGACCACATGGCCGGCGACGTCAATCCCGCCGTTCAACGGGAATCGCCGCAGAATCCTGCCCTTGCCCGTTCCCGCCAACGCGTCCTTGTAGTTGACCGAGGAGTACGCGGTCTTGATGACGACTTCGCCCGGCGAGAGATCGTCCACGCCAATCGTCTCGATGCCGGCGCGGTAGCCGGTGTCATCGTTGTGGATGCGGAAGGCGTGAAAGTCTTGCACGTCAGCTTCGCCCATTTTTGCCCGTCATTTTCCGATCGTCATTCCGGGGCAGGCCGGAATCCATTTTGCTCTTGACTCATTCGCTGACGAGTCCGCGATACAAATCCCTCCAGCTTGGGTTTGTCTTCTCGATCAGCTCCAGCTTCCACGCGCGTTTCCATTCCTTGATCGCCTTCTCGCGAAGAATTGCGGCTTCCATTGTGCCGTGCCGTTCGTACCAACCAGATGGTGGATCCGATACTTCTTCGTAACCCGTCGACAAGGTTGTTCTGGTGTTCCCAGATACGCTTGATAAGATTTGACGTTACGCCCACGTAGAGCGTGCCGCGCTCCTTGCTCGCGAGTACATAGACGCATGGGCGGCGTTCGAGCATCCCCGCTCTCGTCATTCCGGCGGAAGCCGGAATCCATCTTGCTCTTGGATGCTCTCAAAAATCAAATTGGATCCCGGCCTGCGCCGGGGTGACGAACAAACGCGGGCCCCCGCCACCGCATATCGGTGCGCCTGCACGGGTGACGACATTTCAAAATGGATCCCGTGTCATCGGCCATCCATGGCCTGCACGGGATGACGACATCCTGTCGTCAATTGGCCTTGTTGAGGGCCCGCTTGTCCACCGAGAGCGCGGCTTCGTGCACGACTTCGGACAAGGTCGGGTGCGCATGGACGATGCGGGCGAGGTCTTCCGACGAACCCTTGAACTCCATCGCGACCACGGCTTCGGCGATCAGTTCGGACACCACCGGCCCACACATGTGCACACCGAGGATGCGGTCGGTTTCCGCGTGCGCGATCACCTTCACGAGGCCGGCGGGTTCGTTCATCGCTACAGCGCGGCCGTTGGCGGCGAACGGGAAGTTGCCGGTCTTGTACGGAATGCCCTCGTCCTTGCATTGTTTTTCGGTCTTGCCGGCCCACGCGATTTCGGGCTCGGTGTAGATGACCCACGGGATCACGCCGTAATCGACGTGGCCGGCGCGGCCGGCGATCAGCTCGGCGACCATCACGCCTTCTTCCTCGCCCTTGTGTGCCAGCATCGCGCCGCGCACGCAATCACCGATGGCCCATACGCCATCGACGCCGGTCCAGCATTGCTCGTCCACCTCGATGCGGCCGCGGTCGTCGGCTTTCACGCCGGTGCCGTCGCCCAGCAGGCCTTCCGTGTATGCGCGGCGGCCAACCGCAACCAGCAGCTTGTCCACAGCGAGCTTGTGCTCGCCGTCCTTGTCGGAGTAGGTGACCTCGACGGTGTTTTTCTTGATCCTGGCGTCACTGACCTTGGCGCTGAGGTGGATGTCGAGCCCCTGCTTCTTGAACTCGCGCGCAGCCGCCTTCGCGATGTCCTGGTCTGCCGCTCCCAGGAAATCCGGAAGCGCTTCAAGGATCGTGACTTCGGCGCCCAGGCGTTTCCACACCGACCCCAGTTCCAGTCCGATCACGCCCGCACCGATCACGCCGAGGCGCTTCGGTACTTCCGTCAAATCCAGTGCGCCGGCATTGTCGATGATGTGCTTGCCGTCGAACTTCGCGAACTGCAGTTCGATCGGCACAGAGCCGGTCGCAATGATCACGTTGGCGGCTTCGAGCGTCTGCTTGTTGCCGTCCTCGCCGGTGACTTCGACCTGGTTGCCTTTCAAGAGCTTGCCGGTGCCGAAGAAAGCCGTGACCTTGTTGGCCTTGAACAGCATCCCGACGCCGCCGGTGAACTGCTTGACGATCTTGTCCTTGCGGCCGATGAACGTGGCCATGTCCACCTTGGCGTTCTCGACGCTGATGCCGTGGGTGGGCAGGTTGTGGTTGAGTCCCCAGAATTGCTTGGACGAGTCCAGCAGCGCCTTCGACGGGATGCAACCGATGTTGAGGCAGGTGCCGCCCAGCGCCTGCTTGCCGTCCTTGCCCTTGAACCCGTCGACACAGGCGACTTTCAGACCCAACTGGGCCGCGCGGATCGCGCAAATGTAGCCGGCCGGACCGGCGCCGATGACGATGACGTCGAATTTGCTGTCAGCCATTACTGTTCCTTGTTTTTCCCTTCACCCCTCGGGAGAAGGTGGCGCGAAGCGCCGGATGAGGGTTCGGCCACCGTGAGGGTTCGCGGCGTTGCCGAACCCCAACCCCTCTCCCGGCGGGAGAGGGGTTCAAAGCGGTCAAATGCCGAGAAGCATTCGGTGCGGGTTTTCCAACTGGTTCTTGATGTCGACCAGAAACAGCACTGCGTCCTTGCCGTCGACGATCCGGTGGTCGTAGCTGATCGCGATGTACATCATCGGCGCGGCGACGACCTGGCCGTTCTCGACCACTGCGCGCTCCTTGATGGTGTGCATCCCGAGGATGCCGCTTTGCGGCGGATTGACGATCGGCGTCGAGAACAACGAACCGAAGGTTCCGCCATTGGTGATGGTGAAGGTGCCACCCTGCAGGTCATCGAGTGTCAGCTTGCCTTCGCGTGCACGGGTCGCAAAATCGGCGATGGCCTTCTCGATGTCTGCAAAACCCATGTCCTGGGCATCGCGCAACACCGGCGTCACCAGGCCGCGGTCAGTCGAGACTGCGATCGAGATGTCCTGGTAACCGTGGTAGATGATGTCGTTGCCGTCGACCGAGGCATTGACCACCGGGTAGCGTTTCAACGCCTCGCAGGCAGCCTTGACGAAGAAGCTCATGTAACCGAGCTTGATTCCGTAGGTCTTCAGGAACTGCTCGCCGAGCTGCTTGCGCATCGCGACGACCTTCGACAGGTTGACCTCGTTGGAAGAGGTCAGCATCGCAGTGGAGTTCTTGGATTGCAGCAGGCGTTCGGCGATGCGTGCGCGCATGCGCGTCATCGGGACGCGTTCTTCGGGACGATTTCCGGGACCCGGGACCCGGGACACGGGACCCGAAGAGCGGGGTGGCTCGGGACTCGGGCCGCGGGTTTCGCGCGTCGGCTCGGAAGAGCCTTTCGAGAACTTCACCAGATCTTCTTTGGTGACTTGGCCGCCACGGCCGGTGCCCTGGACCTGCGAAACGTCGATGTTTTCTTCGGTGGCCATGCGCGCTGCGGCCGGTGAAACGTTTTCCGGACGGGGCGGCGCCGCTTTTCCGGTTCCCGGGTCCCGGGTTCCGGGTCCCGCCGCTTTCGCGGGCACCTCCGCCTTGGCCGGCTCGGGCTGTTTCTCTTCCTTCTTCTCCGGAGCCGCCTTCGGCGCTTCGGCCGCGGCGCCTTCCTCCAGGATCGCGATCACGTCCTGGCTGTTGACGGTATCGCCGGTCTCGTGGCGAATTTCCTTGAGCACGCCGTCTGCCGGTGCGGGGACTTCCAGCACCACCTTGTCGGTTTCGAGGTCGACCAGGTTCTCGTCGCGCTTTACCGCATCGCCCGCTTTCTTGTGCCACGCGGCGATGGTCGCGTCGCTGACGGATTCGGGGAGTACCGGAACCTTGACTTCGATCGACATGATTTATCCTTGTTGATAATCGTTTGTTGCTACGAGTCAAAACTCCTGCCCCTTCAAGGGGAGGCGGGAAGGAAATGGGTACCCGACGGGGCAAACCCATCCCCCACCCCAACCTTCCCCTTGAAGGGGAGGGCTTTCTACTCAGCCGAATAATCGTCGCCCACGGGCTCGGCCAGCGCCTGTTGTACCAGTGCCTGTTGTTCAGCGATGTGGGTGTTGTGGTGGCCGCAGGCAGGTGCAGGCGAGCGAGCCCTGCCTGCGTAATGCAGGCTGCGATTGCCATCCGCGCAGGCCTGCAGGTGGTGGCGGATCTGGAACCATGCGCCCTGGTTCTGCGGCTCCTCCTGGCACCAGATCACCTCCCTGGCGGCCGGATACTTGTCGAGTTCCGCACTGACTTCGGTGCGCGGAAACGGATAGAGCTGCTCGACGCGCACGATTGCGCAGTCGCCGAGATTCTGCTTTTCCGCTTCCTCGAACAGGTCGTAGTAGACCTTGCCCGAACAGAGCACCACGCGTTTGACCTTTTTGGCGTTCCGGATGCGCTGGTCGGGGATCACGAGATGGAAGCTGCCGTTCTCCAGATCGTCCAGCGAGGACACCGCAAGCTTGTGACGGAGCAGCGATTTCGGCGTCAGTGCCACCAGCGGCTTGCGGCTGTCGCGCAGCATCTGGCGGCGCAGCAGATGGAACATCTGCGACGGCGTGGTCGGCACGCACACCTGCATGTTGTCCAGCGCGCACAGTTGCAGGTAACGCTCGAGGCGCGCCGAAGAATGTTCCGGTCCCTGGCCTTCGTAACCGTGCGGCAGCAGCAGCACCAAGCCACACAGGCGCCCCCACTTCGCCTCGCCGGACGAGATGAACTGGTCGATGACCACCTGCGCGCCATTGGCGAAGTCGCCGAACTGGGCTTCCCAGACCACCAACGTGTCGGGATCGGCGGTGGAGAATCCATATTCGAACGCCATCACCGCGAGTTCCGACAGCAGCGAGTCGATCACTTCGACCGCGACGTCCTCGCGCACGTGCGCGAGCGGGGTATAGACGTTGCCAGTCTTCTGGTCGTGCAGTTCCGCATGACGATGGAAGAAGGTGCCGCGCGGCGTGTCCTGCCCGACCAGCCGAAGGCCGCAGCCCTGGTCGATGAGGGTCGCGTACGCGAGGTTCTCTGCGTAGCCCCAGTCGAGCGGCAACTCGCCCTCGGCCATCTTGCGGCGATCGGCATAGATTTTCGCGACCCGCGATTGCAGGGTGACGTTGTCCGGCCACACCAGGATCCGCGCGGCGATCTCGTTGAGCCGCTTGCGCGCCACTCCGGTCTTGACCGGCTGCGCGAGGCTGCCATGCGTGAAGCGGGTCCAGTCGACCGCGAACTTCTGGGTGCCGGGCGGGGCGAGTTCGGTGACTGGCTTGCCGGCATCGAGCTTGGCGCGGTAGCTCTCGAACAGCTTCTTCCCGTACTCTTCGTCGATCAGCCCCTGCCGGGCCAGGCGATCGGCGTACAACTCGCGGGTAGGCCGGAGCTGCTTGATCACGGCGTACATCACTGGCTGGGTGGCCGAGGGCTCGTCGGCTTCGTTGTGGCCGTGGCGGCGGTAGCAGACCAGATCGACCACCACGTCCTTGTGGAACTGCTGGCGAAAATCGAACGCCAGCCGCACGCACTGGAGTACCGCCTCGGGATCATCGCCGTTCACGTGCAGCACGGGCGCATTCACCATCTTGGCGACATCGGTGCAATAGAGCGTGCTGCGTCCATCCTCGGCGTCGGTGGTGAAGCCGATCTGGTTGTTGATCACGATGTGGACGGTGCCGCCAACGCCGAACCCGCGCGTCTGCGACATGTTCAAAAGCTCCATGTTCACGCCCTGGCCGGACAGCGCGGCATCGCCATGGATCA
>JBOHYO010000483.1:0-11850 GCA_050737935.1 Rhodanobacteraceae bacterium | reverse complement strand
GTTCGCGCACATCCTGTTCCTGATCGGCTTCCGCAACCGCTTCGCGGTAATGTGGAACTGGGCGTGGTCGTACCTGACCTGGCAGCGCAACGCGCGCATCATCGTCGGGCTGGATCGCGAGGGTCGGAAGGCCGCCGAATAAGCCACGAGAATTTTGACGCGGATTTACGCGGACAAAGCACAATCCGCGGATCGGTCACAGACGATTATTGATAGTTGTGAAATCGAGTGACAATTCCTTTATCGCAAATGCCACTCACCACCCTCAAACAATCCGCCGTCATTCCGGGGCTGGCCGAAGGCCGGAACCCGACTGCGGAGGCAGGAATGCCGTAGCGAACATCGGCGAAGTCGATGGCCCGCAGGGCGAGCCACATGGATGTGGCGAGTTTATCCATGTTGATCTCCGTGCCTTCGGAGCAAGATCAAAATGGATTCCGGATCGCCGCTGCGCGGCGTCCGGAATGACGTCGGGTTTGTCGTGCATTTACGCAAGCCTCACTGGCCGACCTGCGCTGCCCATGCGGGCCACCGCCAGCGCGTTTGCACGCCGTGTGCGGCAAACAATGCCCGTCCGGATTCGCTGATCCACCAATCGCCGACCGCGATCAGGTCGTCGCCGTTGTAAATCAGTGGACAGCGCGAGCGAAACCACGGCGGAATCCGCGCCTGTTGGAAGAGCGCGCGCAACTCGCGAGTGTGCGGATCGCCATCCGGCTTGATGCGTTCGCCGCCGCGTCGCAGGCGCACCTCGAGCGGCGGGTCGAAAACCGGGGTGGACGAGGGCTCCGCATAATCGGCAGCTTCGGCGACGAGCGTGCCGCAGCCTTCCGGCAACAGAAGAATCCCGCCGTCCCATTCCGAATGCCAGTCGCCGGGCAGCGGGGGCAGGGGTGGCGAGGCATGCAGCCGCCCGTCCCATACGCGCACCTCCGCGCCATGCCAGCTCACGCAGGGCACGGCGTCTTCCGCGGCGGCGCCGACCTGGCGTTCGAGCTCGCGGCGCTGCCCATCGGCGGGAGCGGGGAGGGACTGTTGGCGTAGCCAACGGTCCAGCACGGGGGCGCGCAAGGCTTCCGGCAACGCGCGCCACGCATCGGCATCCATGGTCCGATCGTCGCGGCGTAGCTGCGCGAAGGCACCCTCGGCGCCGCGGGCCAGATATTCGCTGGCCGCCCGGCACAGGCGCGCGCTGTGCAGGATGGCGGCTCCCGCATGCGGCCAGTGGCGTGTGATCGCCGGCAGGATCTCGTGGCGCAGGAGGTTCCGCGCGAAGCGCGGATCGCGGTTCGCAGGATCATTGAGGCCTTCAAGTTCATTTGCAATCAAATAGTTGGAAAGCTCATCTCGACTGGTTTCCAACAATGGCCGCCACAGTACTCCGGGCCCCAGCGGACGGGTCGGACGCATGCCACCGAGGCCCTCCGGTCCGGCGCCGCGCAGCAGTTTCAGCAGTACGGTTTCGATCTGGTCGTCGCGGTGCTGCGCCAGCGCCAGCCATTCGCCCTCCTGCAGCGATTGCGCAAATGCCTCGTACCGCGCGCGTCGCGCTGCCGCCTCGATGCCTTCGCCACTCGCGCTGTCGACGGCGCAGCGCAGGCTGACGAAGGGAACGCCCAGCGTTTCACAGAACCGCGCGCAATGGGCGGCCCAGTCGGCGCTGTCGGGATGCAGCCCGTGGTCGACGTGCAGCGCGCGCAGTCCGCACTCGCGCGCCTCGGGCACGCGCGACAGTGCATGCAACAGGGCGGTCGAATCCACCCCGCCGCTGAACGCCACGGCGAGTGCGGGCGGGCCATGCGCGCGGATCTCGTCGCGCAATCGGTCGAACCACACCGCGTTACCCCTTGCCGGGCTTGGGCCGGTTACGCACGTGGATGGTTTTGGGACGGCCCTCGCCGGAACTGCGCCGCTCGATTTCAAACAGCGTGGTCGCGGTGATGAGGTCGCTCAGTTTTCCGTAACCGTAACTGCGGGCATCGAAATCGGGTCGCTGCTTGCTGATAATCGAGCCGACGGGTCCGAGGGCGGCCCAGCCGTCGTCGTCCGAGGCGGCCTCGACGGCATTGCGCAGCAGGTTCACGAGGGCGGTATCCTGCTTGAGCTGCGCCGCGCTGCGTGGACTCTTGGGCGCAGGCTCGTCCGGCTTGCCCGAGACGTTTTCGACGTAGATGAACTTGTCGCATGCGGCGACGAACGGCTCCGGGGTCTTGCGTTCGCCGAACCCGTACACGATCAATCCCGATTCGCGGATGCGACCCGCAAGCCGGGTGAAATCGCTGTCGCTGGAAACGATGCAGAAACCGTCGAAGCGCCCGGAATACAGCAGGTCCATGGCGTCGATGATCAGCGCCGAATCGGTCGAGTTCTTGCCGCGCGTGTAGCCGAATTGCTGCATCGGTTGTACGGATTGCCTCAGCAGCTCATCCTTCCAGCTCTTCAAGTGGTTGTCGGTCCAGTCGCCGTAGGCGCGCTTGACGTGCGCGGTGCCGTATTTGGCGATCTCGGCGAGCAGCGCCTCGATGATCGCGGGCTGCGCGTTGTCGGCATCGATCAACACCGCCAGCTTGGCGGCCGTGTCACTGGCCATGCGATGGGCTCCGTGGCGTTGGAATTCCGATGGTAGCGCGTCGGCCGCCGCGGCGAGTGCCGTACTGGCAGGTTCCGGCGACTGGTGCGTCAAGTCGTTCAGTTCAACAGGCCGTTCCTGCGCAGGTGTTCGCGCAGGGGTTGCATCCCCGTGCTGGCTGGCCAACCGTTCCATTGATCGACCAGCTTGCCGTGGCGGAAAACGTAGAAGGTCGGAATGGCCCAGGAATCCAGCTTGTGCCAGTCGCAGTTGCGCCTCGCGACGTTCATCGGCTGGCTGGTGAATCCGCGAGTTTACGGGTCGGTGAACGTGAGTTCGACGCCGACGCCTGCCGGATCGGCAAGGAACAGTTGTACCTGGTGTCGTTCGTCGACGATATCGGTTTCGTAGGGGACGCCCGCGGCATCGAGGCGCGCCTGCGCGGCGGCCAAGTCGTCGATGGCGAAGGCCATGTGGCCGAAAGCGCCGGTAGCGCAAGTACCCGAAACACCATCGTTGCGGATGGAAAGGTGCAGCACATCGACGTCGCCGGCATACAACCAGTGGCCGTGCGATCCGGAGCGGAAGTTGGGGCGCGATCCCTCACGCAGCCCGACAACGTCAACGTAGAAGCGGCGCATGCGTTCGATGATTTCCGCCGAAGCGCGCAGGTTGATATGGCCGATGCCAAGCGTGGACACTTCGGCTAATCCTGGTACGTGCCGTACCCGCGCAGCCTTTGGTAACGCTGCTCCAGCAGTTCGCCGACGGACAACGCCTGCAACTCGTCGAGCTGGTTCAGCAGCACGGCCTTCAGCCGGATCGCCATCGAGCGCGGGTTGCGGTGCGCGCCGCCGGTGGGTTCGCGGATAATCTTGTCGATCAGGCCGAGTTCCTTCAGGCGCGGCGCGGTCAAGCCCAGCGCTTCCGCAGCATCTTTCGCGCGACCGGCGTTCTTCCACAAGATCGACGCGCATCCTTCGGGCGAGATCACCGAATATGTCGAGTACTGGAGCATGTTGACGCGATCACCGACCCCGATCGCGAGCGCACCGCCGGATCCGCCTTCGCCGATCACGGTGCACACGATCGGTACCTTGAGTTCGGCCATTTCCTCGAGGTTGCGCGCGATCGCCTCGCTCTGTCCGCGTTCCTCGGCGCCGACGCCGGGGTAGGCGCCTGGCGTGTCGATGAAGGTCACCACCGGAAGGCGAAAACGTTCGGCCATCTTCATCAGGCGCAACGCCTTGCGGTAGCCCTCGGGGCGCGGCATGCCGAAGTTGCGCCGCACCTTGGACTTGATGTCGCGGCCCTTCTGGTGGCCGATCACCATCACCGGTCGCCCGACGATGCGGGCTAGACCACCGACGATCGCCTCGTCGTTGGCGTACATGCGATCGCCCGCCAGCTCGTGGAATTCGTCGCACATTACCGCGACGTAGTCCTTGGTGTAGGGGCGGCCCGGATGCCGCGACATCTGGGTGATCTGCCACGGCGTCAGGTCGCGGAAGATTTCGGCGGTCTTGCTGCGCAGCTTGGACCGCAGCTTGCCGACTTCATCATCGACATCGATCGCGCTGTCGTGGCCTGCATTGGTCAGCTCGCGCAGCTTGCCTTCCAGCTCCGCGATGGGCTGCTCGAAGTCGAGGAAGTTGGGGTTCATTCCCTGCGTCTGGCCGGGCAAAGCGGCGATTATAGCGGCCGGCAGAGCTGGGGTCAGAGTGCACCTTCCGTTGCGCCAATCCGCCTCTTGCAGGCGGCGAAGATCGGAAAGTGCACTCTGACCCCGGTTTTCAGCCGTCGGCGGGCCGGGATAACGACGCCTGCACGGATTTCACGCCCGGCACCTCGGCAAGGGTCCTCAGCAGGCCCGTGCTGACACGCACTCGCCAGTCGTCGCCCAAACGAAAGTCGGCGGCGCCCACGGTATTCCCGTAGCCGGTCAGGAGCAGGCGCGTGCGTCCGCCGCAGTGGCCCGCCAGCGCGCGCTTGAAATGTCCCACGAACCCCGCGTCGATACCGTTCACGCCGACCCGCAGCACGCGGGCGCCGGTCTCGCACGCCTCGTCGAGCGTCCAGGCACGACGCGCGCGCAGCGCGAGTTCGCCGCTGAAATCATCGAGCGCAAGACCGCCCTCGATCACCAGGATGGTGTCGGGCTGCAACAGCGCGCCGTACTGCTGCAGCGCCTCGCGGAAGAAGTTGACCTCGATCGCACCGCTCCAGTCTTCGATCCGTACGCCCGCGGCGCTGTCGCCGCGCCTGCGCATCTTGACGATCATCCCGACCACGGCCCACGGTGTTTCGGGCGCGCGGCGCCAGCGGTTCTCGTCGTCGCCGTTGCGGGGCGGTGGCGGCTCGTACTTCTGCGCAATCTCGCCGATGGGGCAGGTGGCGAGTTGCGCGAGTACTTCGCGCCACGGGTCGGTTGGATGACCGGACAGATAATGCCCGAGGGTGGCGCGCTCGCCGGCAAGTCGCTTTTCCAGCGACCATGGCGATTGCGGAGCGCTGGCGAGCGAAACCGTGGCGGCCGGCGCCAGCGCGGCGCCGAACATGTCGTTCTGGCCGGCTTGGCGGTCGCGCAGGTTCTGCTCGGCGGCCTTGACCGCTTCGGGAAGTTGCGCGGTGAGGGTGGCGCGGTTGGCGCCGAGCGCATCCATCGCGCCCGACTGGATCAGGGCCTCGAACACCCGCTTGTTGAGCTTGCCTGAATCCATCCGCGCGCAGAAATCTGCGAGGTCGCTGAAGGCTCCGCTGCTCGACCGGGCGGCGACGATGGCCTCGCACACACCGCGCCCAACGCCCTTGATCGCACCGAGGCCGTAGCGGATCGTGCCCCGTGCGTCGGGGTTCGCCTGGCGATCGGCGTCGTCGTTGGCGACGAATTGGTGGCGGGAAACGTTGACGTCGGGCGGCCGCACCGCGATTCCCATTGCGCGGGCGTCCTCCATGAACAGCACCAGTTTGTCGGTGGCGTCCATGTCCGCCGACATCGTCGCCGCCAGAAACTCGGCGGGGTAATGCGTCTTGAGCCACGCGGTCTGGTAGGCGACCAGCGAGTACGCCGCCGCGTGCGACTTGTTGAAGCCGTAGCCCGCGAACTTCTCCATCTGGTCGAAGATCTGGTCGGCCTTGCGCTCGGCGACGCCGTTCTGCATCGCGCCGTCGCGGAAGATCGAACGATGCTTGGCCATCTCGGCCGGTACCTTTTTGCCCATCGCGCGGCGCAGCAGATCGGCGGCGCCCAGCGAATAGCCGCCGACGATCTGCGCCATCTGCATCACCTGCTCCTGATAGACCATGATGCCGAAGGTCTCCTTCAGGATCGGTTCGACGCGCGGATCGGGATAGCTGACCGGCTCGCGTCCGTGCTTGCGTGCGACGTAACTCGGGATGAGGTCCATCGGCCCCGGACGGAACAGCGAGTTCAGCGCGATCAGGTCTTCGAGGCAGTCGGGTTTCGCGTCCTTGAGCAGGCGCTGCATGCCCGCGCCTTCGAACTGGAACACCGCGACGGTGCGCGCCTCGCGGAACAGGCGGTAGACCTCGGCGTCATCCAGCGGCAGCTTGGCGATATCCAGCGGCGCTTCGCCCGCCCCGATGCGCTTCGCATTGATGGCCTTCACCGCCCAGTCGATGATGGTCAGCGTGCGCAGGCCCAGGAAGTCGAACTTCACGAGCCCGACGGTTTCGACGTCGTTCTTGTCGTACTGGGTGACAACGCCGCCGCCGCCGGGCTCGCTGTAGAGCGGTGCGAAGTCGGTGAGCGGGGTGGGGGCGATCACCACACCGCCGGCGTGCTTGCCGGCATTGCGCGCGAGGCCTTCGAGTTTCAGCGCCAGGTCGATCAGGGTGCGCGCGTCGTCGTCCTGCTGATACAGCTCGCAGAACTCGCGCACTACTCGGTCGGGCTCCTTCTTCGATTTCTCGCTGAGCCCAAGCGCGTCGCCGAGGGTGAGATCCAGCGGCACGCGGGGGATCAGCTTGGCGATCCTGTCGACCTGACCGTACGGCATCCCGAGCACGCGCCCGCAGTCGCGCAGCACGGCTTTCGCCGCCATCGAGCCGTAGGTGATGATCTGGCTGACCTGGTCGCGGCCGTACTTCTGCGCGACGTAGGCGATCACCTCGTCGCGGCGTTCCATGCAGAAGTCGACGTCGAAGTCCGGCATCGACACGCGTTCGGGATTGAGGAAGCGCTCGAACAGCAAGCCGAATCGCAACGGATCGAGATCCGTGATCCGAAGGCTCCACGCCACCACCGAGCCCGCGCCCGAGCCGCGGCCGGGCCCGACCGGGATGTCCTCGGCCTTGGCCCAGCCGATGAAGTCCCAGACGATCAGGAAGTAACCGGCAAAGCCCATCGTGCCGATCACGTCCAGCTCACTGGCAAGGCGCGTCTCGTAATCCTCGCGGGTGTGACCCGCCGCGACGCCGGACTCGGACAGCCGCCTTTCCAGCCCCGCGCGTGCCTGGTCGCCGATCCAGGATTCCAGGGTGTGCTTTTCAGGAACCGGAAACGCCGGCAGGTAATACTTGCCGAAGGAAAGTTCCAGGTTGCAACGCTTCGCCAGCTCGACCGTGTTCTCGAGCACCTCGGGAAGGTCGGCGAACGCCGCGGCCATCGCGTCGGCCGGTTTCAACCATTGCTCGACCGAGTATTCGTGTGGCCTGCGCGGATCCTGCAGCTGGTAGCCCTGCTGGATGCAGACCCTCGCCTCGTGCGCTTCGAAATCGTCGGCATCGAGAAAACGCACGTCGTTGCTGGCGATGACCGGCAGGTCCAGCGCCGCGGCGAGCTGCAGCGCGTGGGCATTGAAGGCTTCCTCTTCGTTGCGGCCAGTACGGGTGAGTTCCAGGTACAGGCCGTCGTCGAAGTGGCGGCGCAGCGTGTCGAGGTTTGCTTGGGCATCATGCTCGCGGCCTGCCGCGGCGAACTGCCCGAAGGCGCTGTCGCGCCCCGCGATCGCGAGCAGCCCGCATGCCGCGCCGTCCAGCCACTCGGGCTGCAACTGCGCACGCCCGGCGTGCTGGCCCTCCAGCCATGCGCGCGAGATCAGGCGTGTCAGGTTGAGATACCCCGCGTGGTCGCGGCACAGCAAGGTAAGCCTGCCGGGCCGCGACGGATCCTCCGGGTCCGCGAGCCACAGGTCGCAGCCCACGATCGGCTTGATGCCCGCGCGCTCCGCGGCGCGGTAAAATTTGATCTGCGCGAACAGGTTGGAATCGTCGGTGAGCGCCAAGGCCGGCAGGCCGAGCTCGACCGCGCGGCTGACCAGGTTCGCCTGCCTGGCCTTGGCCGGATCGCCGTACTCGGGTTTCTCCGGGATGCGGATGGTGGAGTCGCGCAGCGAGTATTCGCTGTGGACGCGCAGATGGATGAACTCGATCGGCATGGGCGCAGGCGTGGTAATCCTGCAAGCGTATTGCCCACGGGCGGGAGCGGCAAGCTTGATCTTTCCTGCGGCGCTTGCTTTTGGTCAGCGCGAGCTCGAAAGCGCCGTGGCCGGCACGGCGGCGCCGGTAGCCCCGGTTGCAACGGCTGCCCGTGGCGGTGCCGGTTCATTCAGGAGCGCATTGATCTCGGCGACCAACGTATCGAGCATGCTTTCGTCATAGCCGACATGGACATGCGCAACCGTTCCATCGCGATGCAGCATGATCATCGCCGGAAGCGCGCCGTCCAAGCCGAAGGATTTTGCCAACGCACCGGTACGATCCCACGTCAGCAGCAATCCCGGCAGCTTCGGCGTCAGCAAATGCGTGGCTCGCACGAACGTGCGATGGTCTTCCTCGTAATTGATCTCGACCACCTGCAACGGCAACTTGCGTTCATGGGCCACCGCCTGAAGGCCGCCCAGCACCGGCAACTCCTTCATGCAATAGCGGCACCACGTCGCCCAGAAGCTGATCACCACGACCTGGCCGCGCAACGCGGAGGCGCGTATCTCCTGTCCGGCCAGCGTCTTGCCCAGAGCGTCAGGCGACATGGACCCGCGCGGCAATGGCTTTGCCCAGAGGCTGCCGCACACCAATGCGATCAGAAGCAATGGCAAGCCTTTGTGCATCGCTCCCCCTCCAAATCGCGTCCACTGCAGGCATTCTGCCACGACCGATTCCGGCCGATGGTGGCACCAGCCGGCAGCCCGCTTTGCCCGTGGTCGCAACTAGATCGGCACCGCCGTGCGGAGCCCAGGCAGGGAAAGTTGATCCCGCGCAAGCGCCGCCCGTACCGGCGCGAAGCTGCGTCGGTGTTGCGGGCACGGGCCCAGTCTGCGCAGTGCCTCGCCATGGCTCGGCGTGGGATAGCCCTTGTGTTGCGCGAAACCGTAGCCGGGCCAGCGCGCGTCCATCTCGCGCATGATCCGGTCGCGGGTGACCTTGGCGATGATCGACGCCGCGCTGATGGCAGGCGCCAGCGCGTCGCCAGCCACCAGTGCCCGCGCGGGGCAGGGCAGCGGGCGCGGCAAATGGTTGCCGTCGATCAGCGCGAAAGCCGGCGCGCATGCCAGACGTTCCAACGCACGCAGCATGCCGGTCATGCGTGCGTGAAAGATGTTGAGGCGGTCGATTTCCTCGACCTCCACCGCGACGACGCTCCATGCCTGCGCGCGCTCGACGATTCGCGCGTACAACTTTTCGCGCACGGGCTCGCGCAGCACCTTGGAATCATCGAGTCCGTTGATGCGACGCACGGGGTCGAGGATCACCGCTGCGACCACCACCGGACCCGCCAGCGGCGCACAGCCGGCTTCGTCCACGCCGGCCACATCCGTCACGTTCGGCCAGCGTCGCAGCAGGTGCCGCGGCAACGTCGCGAGGACCGAACCGTCGTCAATGGCCAAGGTCATGCAAGTTCCCGAATATGTAGGCGCGATAGGAGCCGCGCAGTGCGGCGTTGCGGCAGTCGAGATCGTGGCCGTCGCAACGATCGCGCAGCAGCGTGTTGGCGACGAAGAACCGATTGCGCGGGATATCGGCGGCATCGAGCACCAGCGAGCCCAGGTAGGCGATGTCGAGCACCGGGTAATCCTCGCGCGTGACCGGCATGTTGAATCCCTTCAGCATGTAGTACGTCGTGAATTGCGGATTGCCGACGCTGGGCGGCACCGTCTTCGCCAGCACATTGATGGCCCCGTCGAAGGATGGCTGGTGGTCTCCGAAGTGCAGCAGCAGCGCCGGGCGATCGTCGCCTCGAAGTAGCGATTCCAGCGAGGTCATGGCAGCGTCGGACATCGACAGGCGTTGCAGGTAATTGGCGAGATTGAGGTTCAGCCAGCCGTCGAGCGCCGCGTTGCCGGCGGCGAGTTTGCCGGGAAACAGCGGATGATTGTACGGCGCGGGCAATTCGGCAAGCGGCGTCATGTGCGGGCCATGCTGGTGCAGGGTCAACATGAAGACGAATACCGGTGCGCCGTGCGCCTTGGCCTTCTCGATGGCGAATACTCGCCGGAATGCGCGGACCAGCTCGGCATCCGTCGATTTCCAGCCCAGCCCGAGCTGCTCGCCGCCGTAGAACGCGTCGAAGCCGTAATCGGCGTAGGCGTCGCGGCCGTTCATGAAATCGCCGTCGGTCGGATAGATGCCGACCGTGCGGTAGCCATCGTTGCCGAGCAGGCGCGGAAGCGTGTAGCGTATGCGCGGCGCGAGGTTGAACGGCGCGTAGATACCGGCCGGCCCGAACACGGTATGCGGCAATCCGGCGAGGAACGCGAATTCGCTGGTCCAGGTGCCTCCGCCCCACGTGTGCACGTCCAGCCAGCCGTGGGCGATGGTGTTCGCGTCGGGCTGGAACATCCGTGCATCGCAGAGTTTCGTGGTGCATGCCGTCAGCATGCGTGGATCGAAGGTGCTTTCCTCGAGCACCGCGACGATGTCGGGTCGCCGCGCGGAGGCCGCATGTCCGGGCGCCGAGAGGTCGTGCCAGTCGTCGCGCGTGGCCGCCGCCGCGTCGTAGAGGGGGGCGTGGGCACGGGTGCTGCGGATTGAAACCAGGAAATCGGAGATGAAACTGCGATCGTTCATCGCCTGCCACATCCCGCGGTCGTGCACCGCGGCGAACGGGCCACCCGGGTTCATCACGATGAGGATCGCGGCGATGGCCACCGCGGCGCCGGCAAGTCTGGCGACACGCGTGGGCAGGTTGCGTGGCGGGCGCTGGTCGGAGCGCCACAGGGCGACGAGCAACAGCGGTACGCTTACAAGCGCCGCCGCGATCGCGGCGAGGATGAACGGGTAGTGCAGCAGCGTCTCGCCGATCTCGGCATTGAAGTAATACAAAAGATCCGGCGCGAGCAGGGGCGTCGAGAGATAACGGAACTTGATGTTGGCCGCGACCACCAGCAGCAGCACGGGCACGCAGCCCGCCACGATGCCGAATGCCCAGCGGCCACTGGCAGCGACTGCGAGCATCACCAGTGCACCGAGGATGCTGGCTGCAAACAGGCATTCGGCCGGGGACTGTTCGGCAAATGGCCCAAAGCGCAGCGTCACCAGCAGCACCGCGATTGCAAAGGCGAACAGCCATGCACGGTTGCAGTGCCACGCAAGAAAGCGCGGCTTGCCAACGCCGCCGGAACGTTGCTGTCTCATCGCCTGGCTTCGCTACCCCTGCGGGGTCTCCCCGGACGCAATCATCTGGCCGATGACGCGAGCCGCCGTTGTGGCAGCGCCGTGCTCGGCGCGTAGCGCAAGGTGCAGTCGTTCGAACTCGCCGATCAATGCGTCGCGTTGCCCGGCCGAGCGAAACCAATCCGCTATCGCCGCGGCGAGTGTATCGGGTGTGCAGTTCGACTGCATCAATTCGGGCACCAGCGTGCGTCCAGCGAGGATGTTGGGCAGCGAATAGTTGTCGGTCTTCAGCATGCCGAGCCCTTTGACAATGGCATGCGTGAACGGTGAGATCCGGTACGCCACCACCATTGGACGCTTGGCCAGCATCGCTTCCAGCGCGGCCGTGCCGGAGGCAACCAGCACCACGTCGGCGGCCACCAGGGCTTCGTGGGCGTGGCCGTCGAGGAGCAGTACGGGACCGGGGACTGGGGACCGGGGACCGGGCATCGTGTCGGAGCCTGCTTCTGGTCCCTGGTCCCTGGTCCCTGGTCCGGCTGATTTCAAGATCGTTTCAATGTCCCGTCGGCATCTGTCATTCGCGGCAGGAACCACAATCCGCAGGTTCGGAATCTCCGCCTCGACGCGTCGCGCAGCGTCGATGAATGTCGCCCCCAACTGGTGGATCTCGGAGAGCCGGCTGCCCGGCAGCACGGCAAGCACGGGCG
>JBOHYO010000482.1:0-2653 GCA_050737935.1 Rhodanobacteraceae bacterium | reverse complement strand
GCAGCCGGCAATCCGCTGACGCAGTCGATGGTGTGGTGCGGTGTGTGGCTGCACTTCGCGGTTACCGCGCCCGTGTTGTGGCTGCGCCGAAAGCCCTCGTGAAGCAGCCGCACCGGCGAAGGCTTGCCGCGGTGCGCGGCGTGTTCATGGCCTGCTGTGTACACTGCCTCGAAAGCGAAGATGCCTCGGCATCGGCACGCGGCTGCGTGTCGCTGGGGACGAGAGGAGTTCGAACGGTGCTGCAGTCATGATCCACGAAATCCTGAAGATGGGCGATCCGCGCCTGCTGCGTGTCGCGCCTCCGGTGCCGGATACGATGTTCGGCACCGCGGGGTTGAACGACCTCATCAATGACATGTTCGAGACCATGCAGGCTGCCGATGGCGTGGGACTCGCCGCGCCGCAGATCGGGATCGACCTGCAACTGGTGGTATTCGGCTTCGAGCATTCCGACCGTTATCCCGGCGAGCCCGAGGTGCCGCGGACGATCCTGTTGAATCCGATGATCACGCCGCTGTCCAGCGACATGGAGGAAGGCTGGGAGGGCTGTCTGTCGGTGCCGGGCCTGCGCGGCGTGGTCAGCCGCCACAGCCTGATCCGCTATCGCGGTCTGGATCCCTTGGGTGGCGTGATCGACCGAACCGCCGAGGGTTTCCATGCGCGGGTGGTGCAGCACGAGTGCGATCACCTGATCGGGCGGCTGTACCCATCGCGCATCACCGACTTCTCGAAGTTCGGCTACATCGACGTGCTGTTTCCCGAAGAAGCCGGGGCGGTGGAGTAGGGCGATTTTCGCCGCCCGTTGACATGGATCAAAAGCCTTTTTGACACGGATAAAAGCTGATAAAAGCAGATAAAAAGGAAGCAGTATCAGCCTTGATCAGATCCAATCCGTGTCCAGGGCTTCTGCGTTCAGCGACGGGATCAACCAAGCCGCGACGCCTGCTCACGCAGAACATCGAGTTGCGTGCTCCAGTCGGCGAGGCGGGTGCGTTCCTGCTCGACTACGGATGCGGGGGCGTGATCGACGAAATTGGCGTTGCCGAGCTTGCCTTCGCACTTTTTGATTTCACCTTCGAGGCGGGCGATTTCCTTTTTGAGGCGTGCGCGTTCGGCATCCAGGTCGATCAGGTCCGCCAGCGGAATCAGCACCCGTAAATTGCCCACGACGGCGGCTGCGGCTGCGGGTTCGCTTTCGCCGGACTCCAGCCAGCGCGGCCGCTCGCAACGCGCCAGGAATTCGATCTGCGCGGAAAATTTCTCGACACGGCGCCGGTCCTCGGCATCGCCGTCGGCCAGAAGCAGCGGGATCGTCTTGCCCGGTGCGATGTTCATTTCCGAACGGATTTTGCGCACGCCGGTCAGCACTGCCTTGAACCATTCGATCTCGGCGCTGGCGGTTTCATCGACCGCGAATTCGTCCGAGCGCGGATACGCGAGTTCGAGGATGCTGGATTCCTTGAAGCCAAGATGCGGTGCCACCGATTGCCAGATCTCTTCGGTGATGAACGGAATGATCGGGTGCAGTGCGCGCAGTGCGGCTTCCAGCACCACCAGCAAGGTATGGCGCGTGGATGTAGCCGCCGCGGCATCGTCGCCGTTCAACGCGGGCTTCGACAGTTCGAGGAACCAGTCGCAATACTCGTTCCATACGAATTCGTACAGCGCCTGGGCCAGATGGTCGAAGCGGTAGCTCGCAAAGTGCTGCTCGACTTCCGCGAGCGTCGTGTGCAGGCGGCTGAGAATCCAGCGCTCCGCTTCCGTCGCTTTAAAGCCCTCCCCTTCAAGGGGGCTTATCGGCACGCCTTGCGAACCGGAGGTTCGCGTGCCGATAGGCGCCCGAGGCAGGATGCCGAGGGCTGGGTTGCTTGGCGAGGGCTGGACGTCCGAGCTTAGCAACGTTGGGTGGGGATGGGTTTCGTTTCCCGTTTCCCGACTTCCGTCTCCCACATTCATCAACACGAACCGCGCCGCATTCCACAGCTTGTTGCAGAACGCCTTGTAGCCATCCGCGCGTTTCAGATCGAAGTTGATGGTGCGGCTGTAGCTCGCCAGCGCCGCAAAGGTGAAGCGCAACGCGTCGGTACCGATCGCGGCGATCCCGTCGGGATATTCCCTGCGGATGCGCTTCTCGACTTTTTCGCGCACCTGCGGGATCAGCAGCGACTTGGTGGATTTCTCGACCAGCGCGGGCAGCGTGATGCCACCGATCAGGTCCAGGGGGTCCAGGGTATTGCCCTTGGACTTCGACATCTTCTGGCCTTCGGCGTCGCGCACGATCGCGTTGATGTAGACGTCGCGGAACGGCACTTGCCTAGTGAAGTACAGGGTCGTCATCACCATCCGCGCGACCCAGAAGAAAATGATGTCGAAACCGGTGACCAGTACCGCGCTCGGCAGGAACACTTTGTCGGTCGGCCAATTCGCGACGATCTCGCCGTCTTCGTTCTTCACCGGTTCGTCCGATCGCCAGCCCAGCGTCGAGAATGGCCACAGCGCGGACGAAAACCAGGTATCCAGCACGTCGTCGTCCTGGCGCAACGCGCCGACCGGCGGCACGGCCGCATGCGCGCGCGCATCGGCTTCGTCATCGCCTACGAAAATGTTGCCAGCCTCGTCGTACCAAGCCGGAATCCGGTGCCCCCACCACAAC
>JBOHYO010000481.1:0-4749 GCA_050737935.1 Rhodanobacteraceae bacterium | reverse complement strand
GCTCTGCGCCACCGCACCGCCGCTGTCCAGCAGCTTGGCCTGCAAGGCGCCGGCAACGGCGTGGGTGATCGCGTCCTGCAGCGCGAACAGGTCCTTGTACGGGCGGTCGTAGTGCTGCGACCACAGCGTGCTGGCATCCCTGGTATCGATCAGCTCGGCGCTGATGCGCACTTCATCGCCCTGCCGGCGCACGCTGCCTTCCAGCAGGTGCGCCACGCCGAGCTTGGCGCCGATGGTCTGAGCATCGTCCTTGCTGTTGCGGAACTGGAACGCGGAATTGCGGCCGATCACCTTCAAGCCCGCGAACTGCGACAGCGCGGTGATGAAGTCCTCGGACAGGCCGTCGGAGAAATACTGCTGGTCCTGGTCGCCGCCCTCGTTGGCGAACGGCAGCACCGCAATGGATTTGGCGGGGATGGCCGCCGCGGGTAGCGCGTTCGTCGGCGCGGCTGTGCGTAGCCCGGATGCAGCCGCGCCAGCGGCGGAATCCGGGGCGGCACCCAGAATTGTTCCCGGATTGCGCTTCGCTGTATCCGGGCTACTTGCTCCCTCCGGGCTACTGCTCGCGGTGCTCGCAACGCGCGCTTCCACGGCGGGCGCGTGCCGCAGCACCAGGAGTCGCCAGCCCAAAAGCGCCACGGCCAGAACCAGCGCGATGATGATCGCCGCGTTGAGCGTGCGGCCGATCTGGTGTCCCTGCTCCCCCGTCTGGGACTGCGACGAACCAGCTGGCTCGGTGCGACGCACGCCCTCGGGCGTCATCTCGAACGCCCACGCCAGCACCAGCGCGACCGGAAAGCCGGCGGCCAGCAGCACCATCACCACCTTCAGCACCCACGCTGGCGCGCCGAAGGTCGGAAAGACGATGGAAAGCAACTGCAGCAACAACCACGCGACCACCGCGTACGCGATCGCCACCCGCACCACGTGGCGGCGCCTCAATTCCTCGAAGAAGCCGGGCTCGTCGGGCGTCACGCTTTTCAAGGATTCCCCGCCGGGCACGTCCCGGCCTCCGCACGCGAGTGTAGATGGTCGCTGTAAAGGATTCAGGTGCGGCGAGAGGCACGCGCGGCGTGCGCTTTCCCTTCTCCCTCCGGGCGGGGGGAAATCCTCACTCGCCCATTGCGTGCGCCATCGGCTCGGAATCGGTTGCCTTCGCAAGCAACGCCTGGAAGCGGGGGTCCTTGTGCAGCGGGTTCCACGCCGGGTCTTCCTGCAGCAGCGATGGCGTCACCGCGGTGATGTAGAACGCGCTGCGGTACGGAGTCTTGAGGAGCTGCCCCAGATCCGCGATCGCGCGATCTGCGTCGCCGGTCTGGGCCTCGATCCGCGCCCGTTGTTCCCGCCACGCGGGCCCGAGCGTCCGATCGGCGGCAGCCGGCTGCAACTGCATCGCGCGATTGGCCTCGGCGAGCGCTTCGGTGTTGTTCCCGAGCCCGGCGTACATGAGCCCGAGGTCCGCGGCGATCGCCGGTTCGTCCGGTGCACCGCGTTGCATCGCGAGGAGTTTGTCGCGCGCCGCCGCCCAGGTTTGGTGCGCCGCCGCCGTATCGCCGGCCAGTTGCTGCGCGAAACCCAGCAGATACCAATAGTCGCCGACATCGCTGTCCGGCGTCGCATTCGAAGTGTCCAGCGCAGCCTGCAAGGCGGCAACGGCGTCGGAATAACGGTGCTGGTACAGCCACTGCATGATCCGCGACTTGAAGATCGCGGGATCGTCGCGCTGGAGGGGCAGCGCCGCCAGTTGCCGGCCGGCGTCGTCGAATTGCCCGAGCGCCTGCGCCAGCGATGCCCGGCAGGCAAGCAGCGACGCGTCGTCCGGGGCGACCGCAAGCGCGTGCTTCAGCACGGCCGAGGCATCGGTGAACTCCCGGCGCATCCCGTGCAGCCGGACGTGCTGCAACAGCAAACGCGCATTGCGCGGATCGACGATCGAAGTCCGGTCGATGTCGGCGATCGCCTTGCTCCACTGTCCCTCGCGTGCTTCGACGTCCGAGAACGCCGCCAGCACCTCGCCGCTGTTCGGCAGGCGCCGGCGGGCTTCGGTCAGCGCCGCGGTGGCTTTCGCGAAGTCCGACTCGACCCGGGCGTAGTAGATGCCCTCGGCGAGCCACGCCTCGCCGCTGTCCGGCGCGAGCTTGCGGGCCTGCTCCGCAGCATGCCTGGCCTCGGCCGCGAGCGACGGACCGCGATCGATGTACCCCGCGTACATGCGGCTGTCGATCTCGGCGAGCCGCGCCCACGCCAGCGCGAAACGCGGGTCGCGCTTCACGGCATCGGCATAGAAACCGGCGGTGCGCCGGTAGTCCTGGGCATTGCCGCCCGCCCCGAGGTCGGACGCCAGGCCGCGCAGGTAGGCGTTGAATGCATCGACATCGCTGGTGGGGCGCAACGCCAGCGACTGCATTTCGCGATCGCTCAAGGTGGCGTGCAGCGCCTGCGCAATCTGCCCCGCGACTTCGCCTTCCACCCCGAAGATGTTGTCCAGCGTGCGGACGTATGAATGCGCCCAGAGATGATCGTCGGTCGCGGCATCGATCAGCTGCACGTTGATCAGCACCTGGTTGCCGGACTTCTGCACGCTGCCTTCCAGGATGTTCGCGACCGCCAGTTGCCGTGCGATGTCTTTCAGATTGGCAGGATGGCTCGCATACTTTTCGGTCGAGGTGCGCGAGATCACCTTGAGGTCGCCGATGTCCGCGAGCTTGGTCAGGATCACGTCCTGCATGCCTTCCGCGAAATAGCGGTTGCTGGCATCCGCGCTCAAATTTTCGAACGGCAGCACCGCGACCGATTTCGGCGCGACCGCTACGGGTCCGGCCATGGTCATCGGCACCGAAAGGTCTGGCGAAGCCGGTTTGGCCAATGCACGCTTGACCGGTACCGCGGTAGCGACCGCGGCGACTGGCTGCGGTGCAACCGCCGGCGCCGCGCGCCATCGCCAGTAGCCGGTCCCGACTGCGAGCGCGATCAGGACGCCGATCACGCCCACGGCCAACGTGCCGCGGGATCCGCGCCGCAAGACCGCCTGGCCATCCGGCGCGGTGCGCACGATCCCCTGCGGCGTCGCGTCGAATGCCCACGCCAGCACGATCGCCACGGGAAACCCGGCCAGCACCAGCAACACCAGCAGGCGCACCGACCAGTCCGGAATCTTGAAGAAAGGAAAAACCTGGGTCGCGATCTGGATCAGCAGCCAGCCGACGATCGCGTACACCACCGCGACACGATAGACGTGCCGACGCTTGAGTTCACGCAGGAATGACCTGGGCATGGACGAGCCCTCTGAACCCATCTCGCCGCCATACGACCGGCGCATCGGGCTACATCGTAGCGCAGTCGTGCGCCGCGGGCTTGCGGTCCCGCCTGCCCTCCCCTTAATGGGAGGTCGGGCGGGAATGGCTTTCGTGAGACATCGCTCCAGCACCGTCCCCATCCCGGCCTTCCCCTTGGAGGGAAAGGAGAGAGAAGCGGCGCGAACGAGACCCGCGTCTACTTCACCGCCACCGCATCGGTGGTGGTGGGCAGGCCGACCTTCTTGCAGAACGCGGCGAAGCGCGGGTCGTGCTGGTAGCGCAGGATCAACGGGTCGTAGAGCAGATAGCCGATGCCGGGATCGCGTGCGGTCCAGCCGCGGTCCAACCACTTGAACATCTGGTCCGGATCGCGGCGCAGGGCATAGACCTCGGCGATCTGGTAGGGCGCGCTATCGGCATCCTTCTCGATCAGGTGCTTGAGCGCCGCATCGGCGGCGGCGCGGTCGGGGCCGATCTGCCGCGCCAGCGCCAGGGCGACGTCCTGCCACACACCGGCCGGTTCCGCCTGCGCCGCGGCCAGCGCGGCCTTGGCATCACTGCGCTGGATCTCGATGGCCGCCAACCACGTGTAATCGCCCGCCGCTGCCGGTTGCAGTTCGATCGCCTTGTGGATGGCCGCCGCGGCTTCGTCGATCCGGCCGAGGCCGGACAGGTAGATCGCCAGCCAGTTGTACCAGCTTGCATGCAGCGGATCGGTGGTCAACGCCTGCCGGGTCAGCGTGACCGCCTGTCCGGGATGACCCAGCGTCGCCAGTAGGTTGCCGGAATTGAAAAGGCTCGCCCCGTCGTTCGGCGCCAGTTGCGCGGCGCGCTGGTATTCGGCCTGCGCACCGGCCCAGTCGAAATCGGCGATCTTCAGAACGTAGCCGCGCGCGTCGTGCGCCGCCGCCAGACTGGAGTTCAGCGCCAGCGCGGTGTTGGCGGCCGCGCGCGCTTTGGCGTAGGCCTGCTGCGCAGCCTGTCCGCTGAGCCATTCCCCGGCCAGTCCGGTCCACGCATTCGACAGCGTGGCATACGCCAGCGCATAGCGCGGATCGGCCTGGATCGCCGCCTGGTATTGCGCGATGGCTCGACGCAGGTCGGCTTCGGTACCGCGCGCATCGTAAAACTTGCCTTGCAGGTAGGCGGTATAGGCGGCGAGGTTGCCGCTGGGCGGACGGTCGCTTTGCGCCACCGCGCCACCGCTTTCCATCAGCTTGGCCTGCAAGGCGCCGGCAACGGCGTGGGTGACGGCGTCCTGCAGTGCGAACAAGTCCTTGTACGGGCGGTCATAGTGTTGAGACCACAGCGTGCTCGCATCCCTGGTATTGATCAGCTCGGCGCTGATGCGCACTTCGTCGCCCTGCCGGCGCACGCTGCCTTCCAGCAGGTGCGCCACACCGAGTTTGGCGCCGATGGTCTGAGCATCGTCCTTGCTGTTGCGGAACTGGAA
>JBOHYO010000480.1:0-1852 GCA_050737935.1 Rhodanobacteraceae bacterium | reverse complement strand
GTTCGCGACACTCCCTCTCCCCCATTGCTTGTGATGGGCGAGAGGGTTGGGGTGAGGGGGCGTGGCTCGCACGTGTGCAGCAGGTCCGGCACATGAATCCGATTTCCGCAACCAACGATTTCGTCGTCAAGTTCGCCAACGTCAACGGTTCCGGCTCGGCGTCGGCCAACGAACTGTTTGCCAAGTGCATCCTGCGGATGGGCGTGCCGGTCAGTCCCCGCAACATCTTTCCCTCCAACATCCAGGGTCTGCCGACCTGGTACGAGGTGCGTATCAGCGAGGCTGGCTGGCTCGGCCGGCGCGGCGGCTACGACCTTCTGGTGGCGATGAATCCGCAGACCTGGGACGCCGATGTCGCGGGCCTCGCGCCGGGCGGTTACCTGTTTTACGACAACAGCAAGCCGCTGCCAAAGACGAAGTTCCGCGACGATGTGACCGTGGTCGGCGTGCCGCTGACGGACATCGCAAACCAGAACTGGGAGGATCCGCGCCAGCGGCAACTGTTCAAGAACATCATGTACCTCGGCGCGCTGTCGGCGCTGCTCGGCATCGAGCGCGACGTGGTCGTCCGGTTGATCGGCGAGCAGTACAAGGGCAAGCAGGCGCTGCTGGAACCCAATGTGCACGCGCTGGACCTCGGCCGCGGATACGCCGCGCAAAACCTGCAGCCGATCGGCCTGAAGATCGAACGCCGTGACAACGTCGGCGATCGCATCTTCGTCGATGGCAACAGCGCTGCCGCGTTGGGGATGGTCTATGGCGGAGCCACGGTGTGCGCGTGGTATCCGATCACACCGTCATCTTCGCTGGCCGAGGCCTTCCAGAAATATTGCGCGAAGTTGCGTGTCGATCCGGAAACCGGCAAGCATCGCTACGCGATCGTGCAGGCCGAGGACGAGATTGCTTCGATCGGCATCGTCACCGGCGCCGGCTGGAACGGCGCGCGCGCGTTCACTGCGACATCCGGTCCCGGCATTTCACTGATGAACGAGTTCATCGGGCTCGCCTATTTCGCGGAGATTCCGGTGACCCTGATCGACGTCCAGCGCGGCGGCCCGTCCACCGGCATGCCGACGCGCACCCAGCAATCCGACGTCGCGTTCTGCGCACACGCGTCGCATGGCGACACCAACCACGTGCTGCTTTTCCCGGAGGACCCGCACGAGTGCTTCGAATTCGCGGCGCAGGCGCTGGACCTGGCGGATCGCTTGCAGACGCCGGTGTTCGTGCTGAGCGACCTCGACATCGGAATGAACCATCGCCTGAGCAAACCATTCGAATGGGACAACGCGCGCGCCTACGACCGGGGGAAGGTGCTGACGGCGGAGGAGCTGGAAGCCGGCAAGCCGTTCGGCCGCTACCGCGATATAGACGGCGACGGCATCGCGTATCGTACGTATCCCGGCACGCATCCGACCCGCGGCAGTTTCTTCACCCGTGGTACCAGCAAGAACGCCGACGCCAAGTATTCGGAGAAGGGCGAGGATTACATCGAGAACATGCAGCGCCTGGAGCGCAAGCTGGAAACCGCGAAATCATTGCTGCCTCAGCCCGTACTGCACCGCGCGCCGCATCCGGCGAAGCATGGCGTGATTCATTTCGGCTCGACCTCTCCCTCGATGGCCGAGGCCATCGAGAAGCTGGATGCCGAGGGCATGCACATCGACGCACTGCGGGTGCGCGGTTATCCGTTTGCGGATTCCGTGCGCGAGTTCATCGACCGCCACGAGCAGGTGTTCGTGGTCGAGCAGAACCGCGACGGACAACTGCGCTCGCTGCTGATCGAGCAGTTCGAGGTCGACCCGGCGCGGTTGATCCCGATCCTGCACTACGACGGCACGCCAATCACCGC
>JBOHYO010000479.1:0-5814 GCA_050737935.1 Rhodanobacteraceae bacterium | reverse complement strand
TACGCGGTCGCGGGTGGGCCCGAGCTGCACGTCGATCAGCCGCGCCAGTTGCGCGTGCATCCCGAGCAGGTGCTGGGTGTCCAGGAGTTGCTTCAGGCGTTCGTTCTGTTGTGCGACCGCGTGCATGCGGTTGAGGCGCGCCTCGGCGAGCATCAAGGTCTCGCGCAGTTGCCGGTTCTCATCGATCAGTTTGCTGCGCTGGGTGAATGCGATGCCGGCGCCGTGGATCCAGTCCGCCGGCGCCGCGGCCAGTTTGTAGACCGGCACGATCGCGGCCGCGGTGGCATAGCGGGCGCGGTGCAGCCAGCCGTTGCGGTGGTCGAGCACCATCAACACGGCGGCCAGCGCGAGGTAGGCGATCAGGCGCAGGGTACCCGCGGTCGCATCCGAGAAGATCGGAGTGGATTCCTTTTGCGGAAGCGCCATGGCCGGAGAGTGAAGTCGGCGGCTGCGCCGCCTGCAAAGGGTAAAGGGTAAAGGGTGAAGTCGGCGGCCGTGCCGCCTGGTGAACGGCGAAGGGTCATTTGGCAGCGGCGCCACCCTTCGCAGCGAGCCACGCGAGCGACTCTACTCTTTACGGCGAACGAAGCGACCGACTTGACCCTTTCCCCGCGACCGCAGCAGTGAGCACAGTGAGCGACTTCACACTTTGCGGTCGGGCGCGCGGGCGACTCTACTCTTTACGACGAACGGAGAGAGGACCATCTCACTCACTCGCGAAGAAATCGTTGCCGTGCATGTCGATCAGTTCCAGTGCACGTCCGCCGCCTCGCGCGACGCAGGTCAGCGGATCCTCGGCGACTTGCACGTACAGGCCGGTTTCCCTGGAGATCAGCTTGTCGATGTCGCGCAGCAGGGCGCCGCCACCGGTCAGCATGATCCCGCGTTCCTGCACGTCCGAGCACAGCTCCGGTGGCGTCTGCTCCAGCGCGGAGCGCACCGCCGCGACGATGCCATGCAGCGGCTCGTGCAACGCATCGAGGACATCGTTGGAGGTGATGGTGAACATCCGCGGCACGCCCTCGGCGAGGTTGCGCCCGGACACTTCCATGCTGCGCACTTCCTTCTGCTCGACCGCGCAGCCGACCTCGATCTTGATCCGCTCGGCGGTGGGCTCGCCGATCAGGGTGCCGTTGCTGCGGCGCACGTAGTTGATGATGGCCTCGTCGAAGCGGTCGCCGCCGATCCGCACCGACTGCGAATACACGATGCCGTTCAAGCTCATCACCGCGACTTCCGAGGTGCCACCGCCGATGTCCAGCACCATCGAGCCGCGCGCCTCGTGCACCGGAATCCCGGCACCGATCGCGGCGGCCATCGGTTCCTCGATCAGGAACACGTCGCGCGCGCCGGCACCTTCGGCCGATTCCTTGATCGCGCGGCGTTCGACCTGCGTCGATCCGCACGGCACGCAAACCAGCACGCGCGGGCTGGGCCGCAGGAAGCGGGTCTTGTGCACTTGCTTGATGAAGTGCTGCAGCATCGCCTCGGTCATCGTGAAGTCGGCGATTACGCCGTCCTTCATCGGCCGCACCGTGACGATGTTGCCGGGCGTGCGGCCCAGCATCATCTTGGCTTCGTTGCCGACGGCGGCGACCGAGCGCGGGCCACCGGCGCCGCGGTCCTGGCGGATCGCGACTACTGAAGGTTCGTTCAGCACGATGCCCTGGTCGCGCACGTAGATCAGCGTGTTCGCGGTGCCGAGGTCGATCGAAAGGTCGTTGGAGAATATGCCGCGGAACAGTTTGAACATGCGCGAACCGCCAGGGTGCAGGCCTGAGCGTCAGGCAGGAGGGAAAGAACGCGCCAGTCTAGTCAGCCGGGGGATGCCGTGCAAGGACGGAATCGTCAAAATTGCGCGCGGGCGCGCGATTTGCGAAGGCTTCCGGCTGCCGCGCTCGAAACGGCCCGGCGCAACCGTTACGATCACGTCCTTGTGCCTGTCGAAAGAGAACCAACCGATGCCCGCTGCGCTGATTTGTGGCTCCATGGCTTACGACACCATCATGGTGTTCGACGACCAATTCAAGAACCACATCCTGCCGGACAAGGTGCACATGTTGAACGTGTCGTTCCTGGTCCCGCGGATGCGTCGCGAGTTCGGCGGGTGCGCGGGCAACATCGCCTACAACCTCAAGTTGCTCGGCGGAGAACCCGTGCCGATGGCGACGGTTGGGGAGGACTTCGGGCCGTACCGCGAATGGTTCGAGGGGCTCGACATTCGGCTCGACCGGGTGCGGGAAATACCGGGAACCTTCACGGCGCAGGCTTTCATCACCACCGACAGGGACAACAACCAGATCACCGCTTTCCACCCAGGCGCGATGATGGAGAGCCACCGGAACCATGCCGGCGAGGTCGCAGACGTCGCGATCGGCATCGTGGCACCCGATGGGCGCGAGGGCATGCTCCAGCACGCGGCCGAGTTCTCCGCGCACGGCACGCCCTTCATCTTCGATCCGGGCCAGGCCTTGCCGCTTTTCTCCGGCGAGGAGTTCCGCGCCTTCATCGAGCAGGCCGATTACGTGGCGGTCAACAGCTACGAAGCCAGCCTGCTCACCGAGCGCACCGGCTGGTCCGAAACCGGGATCGCCGGCCGGGTGAAGGCCTACATCGTGACGCGTGGCGCCGAGGGTTCGACCATCCATGTGGGCGGCAAGTCGCACGACATCCCGGCGGCGAAGCCGCGCGAAGTAATCGATCCGACCGGGTGTGGCGACGCTTATCGTGCGGGACTGATCTTTGGCATCCTGCGCGGCCTCGACTGGCCGAACATCGGTCGGGTGGCGTCGTTGCTGGGGGCGCTCAAGATCGCCTGCCCGGGAACCCAGAACCACCGCTTCGACCAGTCGGAATTCGCGGCCGAGTTCAAGGCGCAATTCGGGCGTGAGTTGTAGTGCGATCGTCCCTGATCGCCGCGTCGGCGAATGGCTCGCTCGGGCTGGTGATAAAGCGTCTTTGAAGTAGCGCTTCGTTCAACCAGCGCCGCTCAGCGTCTTGAAGTCCAGAACGGCCTTCCAGGGCCTGACTTTTCGCGACAGCATCGTCCCTGATCGACGCGTCAGTGGACCACAGCAGCTTCGGGGCAACGTCGATGGTTGCGGTGGAAAACTGAACGGGCCGCCCGGCAACCTGAACGGTCTCGGCGGTGTCACGGGGCGTGGACGTCGAACCGCGCGAGAATGCGCGCGCGGCATCCCATTCACTCCAGAGGAGAATCCCCATGCAAATCGCACGTACCCTCGCGATCGCTGCGTTGCTCGCCGGTGCTCCGCTGTTGTACCCCGGCAACGCCAAGGCCGCCAACGAAATCACCTGCCGGATGACGTTCGAGCTTCACGGCTGGTCGGCGTTCTACAAGAAGGCCGACGGAACCGGGCAGGTAAGCTGCAGCAACGGACAGCACATGCAGGTCCACTTGCGCAGCCGGGGCGGTGGCCTGACCTTCGGGAAATCCAGCATTACCGGCACCGGCAAGTTCTCGGGCATCTTCCACGCCGACGAGATCCTCGGTACCTACGCCACCGGGGAGGCCCACGCGGGTGCCGCACAATCGGCACGCGGAACCGTAATGACCAAGGGCAACGTGTCGCTCGCGCTCAGCGGGACCGGCAAGGGCTGGAACCTCGGCGTCGATTTCGGCAAGTTCACCATCAGCAAGTGATGGTGCGAGCTTGGTGATCACCGAAGCGAGCATCGAGATATAACGGCGGGCATCACCCGAAACGGGACGCGCGGACGGCGGACGGCGTCCGCCGTTGAGCGAGCAATCATGTAGCAGCGGCCCATCGCCGCGACCGCGTTTGCAAAGGTCGCGCGCATGGCGCGCTCCGACGGTCATTCGCTTTCTTGTGGGGCTGCGGGGCGGGCATTGCCTACCGTTGGATGCTGGCAATCATGTAGGAGCGGCCCATGGCCGCGACCGCCCGTTGCAACGGCCGCGCCCATGTCCCGCGCCTGGGCTCAATGGCGGGCTTTCTCGTGGGCCGGGATGAATTTCGTCTCCACCGCCTCGGCCAGTTGATCGGGCGGCAGCAGGCCCTGCGCCAACAGGAAATCGTTGAACTGCTGCAGGTCGAACCGGTCGCCCAACGCGACCTCGGTGTGCGCGCGCAATTCCAGGATTCGCGAGTAGCCGTAGAAATACGCGGTCGCCTGTCCCGGCGAACGGAACATGAAGCGGTCGAGCTCTTCGCGCGCGAACGCCTCGGAGATCCCGACGTCGTCGACCAGGATGTCGTGGGCGCGCTGGCGCGTGATGAGGCCGAGGTTCAACATCGGGTCGAGGAACGCCCGCGCCGCACGCAGCAGGCGCAACTGCAACGCGATCATCTGGCCGCCCGGCGGCTCGTAGGGCACCATCATCCATTCGGCATACAGTGCCCAGCCTTCGACGTTGACGCTGTTGAACGCGAACAGCGATCGCGCCAGCGACACGCCATGTTCGACCATTGCGGAGAACTGCAACTCGTGTCCCGGACGGCCTTCGTGTGCGGTGAGCGTCCATGCGCAGGCCTTGCAGGTGAAGTCGTCATAGGCCTCGCTCTTGCCCTTGCCTGACGGCGGATTGCCGAGCGGCAGCACGAAGGAACCGCGTTCGCCGTGGTTGTTGATCAGCGGCGGCGGATCCATGTGCGGCGCGGGTTCGGCCGCGCTTTCGGCTTCGGACGCGAGCCGCATGATCATCTTGCGCTTGGGCAGCGTGACGAGGTGATGTTCGCGGATGATCGCTTCGATCTTGCCGATCACGTTCTCGTAATACGGCTCGATGTTGTTGCGGTCGAGCTGCTGCTTCTTGAGCTGCTTGATGACGTTCCGGTACCCCGACGCCTGGAAGCCTTCGGCCTTGGCGACGTATGGCGCCAGCGTCTTCATTTCGTTCTGGATCTCCATGAACGATTTCTGGGCGTGCTTGATCAGCTCCTGCGGCGGAACCTCGATGCCGACGTTCTTCAAGTTGTCGGCATAGATCGCCTCGGGCAGCCGTGCATCGGTGCGGGCGCGCGGCAGCACCGTCGACTTCACCCATGCGCTGTAGTCGTCCAACTGCTTCTGCAGCGCATCCAGCGCCGGGCCGGCGCCTTCGATCTTGTACTTGCCGTACAGCTTCCGAATGCCCTCGACATAGCGTTGGGTGTTGGCGAGGTTCTGCTCGACCTCCGCCTTGTACGGCCCCAGCAGCTTCTTGTTGTCGGCCTTGGCTTCGAACAGCGCTTCGGCTTCCTTGGTAACCGGCGTGCAGCCCGGCGCCATGCCGACATAGCACTTCAGTCGCACCAGCGCGTGCGGCCGGCGATCGGCCGCGACCTGATCCTGCAGCAGGCCGAATTCACCCTGGAAAATGGTCTGCCCGATATCGGTGTAGGGCAGCATGTACTGGTCCTGCAGCTTGCTGCTCTCGAGGAAGCGGTCGGCCGCTTGGATCATGATTTCGAGATCCTCGTGGACGTTGGCATCGCTGGTCTTGGCGAGGTCGGCCTTGAGCGTGTCGCGGGCCTTGGTGAGCGCGGCGCGCGAACGTTCATCGACGTTCGGCTTCAGGTCGACGACCTTGGTGTCGTAGCCGGGCAGGCCGAATCGCGAGGCGAATTCGGGGTTGAACTGGGCCAGGACCTTGAGCAGCACCTGCGCGTAGGCGTTGCTCTGCTGTACCCAGGCGGGCGATGCGGCGGGGCTCGCGTGATCCGCGTTCGCGGAGGACGGGGGCGGCGCCGCAAGCGCCACCGGCACGCACAGCGCGAAGACGGCACAAGCGGCGAAGACTCGCTTCAACATGGCAGGCTCCCGGATGGTTCCGCACACGCTAGCACGCGC
>JBOHYO010000478.1:0-3322 GCA_050737935.1 Rhodanobacteraceae bacterium | reverse complement strand
TAGCGACAGAACCGGCATTGCGGGCGGGAACCCAACCGCAACGAAATCCGACAATGCCGACTCCGGCCTTCGGCGTTGAGCCGGCCTACGGTGCGTGTTGCGCGCCCGGCGCCGCGACGTAATGCCGTTCGCCCTTGGCAGGATCGAAATACACCGCGGTCATGAGGCCGGTTTCAGGGTCGACGAAACGCTCCCCCGTGTCGCTCCAGCGCGGATCGGGACGCTCGCTGCTCACCGGCTTGTGGCGCCAGCGCTCGATCGCCAGCGCAACGATCAGGAACACGCCGCCAAGAATCAGTTGCGGCAGGAAGATCGCCAGCACCCCGCCGATCAGCAGCGCGATCGCCGCGATCAGCAGCAGCAACGCGCCGACCACATAGAGCGCGATCGCCAGCATGCTGCGGTCAGGCCTTTTCGATTACCACCGCCGTCCCGTAAGCGACGATTTCGCTCATGGTCTGGCCGATCTCGGAGGAATCAAAGCGCATCATCACCACCGCGTTGGCGCCCATCGCCTGCGCGTTCTGGACCATCCGATCGGTGGCATGGCGGCGCGCCTCTTCCAGCATCTCGGTGTACTCGTTGATCTCGCCGCCGACGATCGAACGCAGGCCCGCCATCACATTGCCGCCGATACCGCGGCTGCGCACCACCAATCCGAACACCTGGCCCTTGGTCTCGGCGATCCGGTGGCCGGCAATGTTTTCAGTCGTGACGATAATCATGAGTGTCTCCCGATCAGATGCCGGTCGCCTGCGCGCAGGCTCCTACGGATGCATTGTAGGAGCGCGCCAAGCGCGCGATCATGGCGCGACAAAGTCGGTCGCGGCCATGGGCCGCTCCTGCAACGTATCGCCGCAGGAGCGAGCGTGCTCGCGAGTGCTCACCGCCGCGTGTTGCCCAGCAGCCGCAGCAGTTCAAGATACAACCATACCAGCGTGACCATCAGCGCGAACGCGCAGTACCACTCCATGTACCTGGGCGCGCCGGCGGCCGTGGCCCGCTCGACCAAGTCGAAATCCAGTACCAGGTTCAGGGCCGCGATGCACACCACGAACAGGCTGAACAGGATGCCGAAGGTGCCGCCGCCGAATACGAACGACATGCCACCGTAACCGGTGAAAGCGGAAATCCCCCACTGCACCAGGTACAGGAGCATGATCCCACCGGTCGCCGCAAACACGCCCATCCGGAATTTCTGGGTGACCTTGATCAAGCCGCTGCGGTACAGGAACAGCATCACCACCAGCACGCCGATCGACGCCATCACCGCCTGCAGGACGATCCCGTGATAGCGCGCCTCGAACATTGCCGAGACTGCGCCGAGGAAGGTGCCTTCGGCGAGTGCGTACAGCGGCGCCGTCACGGGTGTCCAGTTCGGCTTGAATGCCGAGGCCATCGCGAGGATGAAACCGACGATGAGGCCACCCCAGAAAAATGGCTGGACCGCGGCTGCGCCGGCGGCGAGGTCGCCACCTGCGGCGGCACCCATGAATTGATTCCAGGTCCAGGCGCCGGTGATCAGCATCAGCACCAGCAGCAGGCCGGTGCGAACCAGCGTGCCATTCAAGGTCATCGGCTCGGCGCTTGCCGGCAGGTTCTGGAAGAACTTGTCGCGCAGCACGGGATTACGGGAACGCAGGGCCATGGATCTCCTCACTCCATCATTCGACGTGACCGGCGGTTGCCGGCGATGTACACGACTTTAGCGGACGCGCTGGTGCGCCGCCATGTGGCGGCGCCGAGCCATTGGACCGCGTGGAGGCCAGCGGGTTCATCACGCAGGGGCAGACACCGTCCGCGATGCTCCATCCCCTGCGGCCATTGCCCCTGCCTGCGCGGCGTCGAAGCGCTTGTGTCGACGTGCTTTTGTAGGTTGGTGCTGAGCGCAGCGAAGCCCAACAAGGGACGCGGCTCGCTGCCACCAACGCAACGGCTGTTGGGCTTCTCCCGGAACAAATCCGGGATCAGCCCAACCTACAGAACCTTGGCGCTCCTGATTGCCCTGGCCGGCCGATCGGTCAGGCAGCGGGCGCCGGCGATGCATCCGGCGGCCTTACATCCGGCAAGAACACTGCGAGCAGCCCGAGCAGCGGAAGGAATGCGCACACCTGGTACACGAACACGATGCCGAAGTGGTCGGCAATCACCCCGAGCACGGCAGCGCCGATGCCACCGAGGCCGAAGCTGAATCCGTAGAACATCCCGGACACCAGGCCGATCCGATGGCTCAGCATGTCCTGGGCATACACAATGATCGCCGGAAACGCAGATGCAAGGATCAACCCGATCACGACGCTCAAGCCCACGGTCCAGCCGAGCCCGACGTGCGGCAGCAGCAGCGTGAACGGTGCGCAGCCGAGAATCGAGAACCAGATGACCCGCCGGCGCCCGATACGGTCGCCCAAGGGTCCCCCGATCAGCGTGCCGGCCGCCACCGCGAACAGGAACACACCCAGCAGGTTCGCGGACGCATGCACCGAGAGGCCGAAGCGGTGGATCAGGTAGAACTCGTAGTAGCTGCTGATGCTCGCGAGATAGAAGAACTTCGAGAACATCAGGATCAGCAGCACTCCGATGGTGCGCCGTACGACCGGCGCCGGGAATAGCGGCTTGTCATCGGGCTGGCGCTTGCGGATCCGCTCATCGGCATGCCGGCTGTACCAGCGGCTGACCTGCAGCAGGATCACGATCGCGAGCAATGCCGCCAGTCCGAACCAGCCGATGTGCGAACGTCCCAGCTTCAGCACGATCGCGGCCGCCAGCAGCGGCCCCAGCGCCTGGCCGATGTTGCCGCCGATCTGGAATACCGATTGCGCAAAGCCGTAGCGGCCGCCGGACGCCATCCGTGCCACGCGCGAGGATTCGGGGTGGAAGACCGAGGAACCACAACCGATCAGTGCCACCGCTCCCAGCAGCACCGGATACGAGGGCGCCACCGAGAGCAGCAACAGGCCGCCCAGCGTGAAGCACATCCCGATCGGCAACGAGTACGGCAACGGTTTCTTGTCGGTGACCATGCCAACCACCGGCTGCAGCAGCGAGGCGGTCAACTGGAAAGTCAGGGTGATCGCGCCGATCTGGAAGAACCCGAGGTCGAATTCGCCCTTCAGCAGCGGGTAGATCGCGACTATCACCGACTGCATCATGTCGTTGAGGACATGCACGAAACTCACCGCAAGGACCAAATTCAAGGCATCGATGAGACCCGAGAATGGGTGGGCCGCAGCCGGCACAAGTCATTTTTACGCCTGCCACGTACCGGCCAACAGGTGGACAGGTTACGTCCGATCCTGCCAGCACCGTTTAAAATGCGTGAACC
>JBOHYO010000477.1:0-7878 GCA_050737935.1 Rhodanobacteraceae bacterium | reverse complement strand
GCTACCCGATCGCGCTGCTGTCATTGGGCGCGACGAGGCGCATGACCATCCGCGCCAAGCGACCGCCGCGACGCGTGCTGAACGTGGACCTCGAACCCGGCAGCCTGCTGCTGATGAACTGGCGCACCCAGCGCCACTACGACCATGCGATTCCCAAGACCCGCGCGCCGGTCGGCGCTCGGATCAGCATCGCGTTCCGGCGAAGACCGCAAGGCGCGTCCGGCGGCGGGTTCTATCGCCCGCCCACCGCGTGACGCGCCGCCAGCTCAACAGGCGTTGCCGGTCCACGGCCGGCCAAGTAGCCGGACGAGCGCGGCGGAACAATCCTTGATCGCCTTCAATGTAGCCCGGATGAAGCGAAGCGCAATCCGGGAGCAACATGCAACCGCGATCATTCTCCGAAATTGCCTTGTGCCATGATCGTGGTGCCACCCCAATTGTTTGCAAGGATGCCATCACGTACGTACCCATGAAATGACGAATAGGGCCAGTCGCATACACGCTTGGAGTCTCCGTGCTTTACCGGGTTCCAGTGCACGTAATCAATATGCGTGTGCAGATCGATTTCGTTCCGGATCGTGTGTTCCCAGAAGCGTCTCTGCCAGACATTCGCTTCACCTTTTTCATTGATCGGGATGGCAAAGCCGCGGCGGCGCAGATTGCGAACGAATCCCGCCTTGATCGCGCGCCAGCGCCCGGAATAGCCGGCATCACCTTCCGGTAATCGCCACACGGCGTGCAGGTGGTCCGGCAGCACCACGACCGCGATCGTCTCGAACGGAAGGCGGCGGCAGGCACTGGCGTAGGCCACCCGCAACTCCGCCACAGCATCGACCAGCAAACGCGATGAGCGGTCTCGCAGCGTGATGGTGAAGAAATACGACGCACCCGGAACGCGATTGCGACGATAAAGGACCATCGACACAGTGTGCGGGGGCGATGATTGTGCGCCGAGCGGCACATGCCCCAAATCGATGTCAGCGGGTGCCTACCCTTCCGGAGCATTGCGCAAAGGTTCCCGGATTGCGCTTCGCTTCATCCGGGCTACGGTGTCGCCGAGATTGGTAATCCGGGTGCAGCCGCAGGCGAAATCCGGGAAGGCTTGGCGTGCGAACCCCCGGATTCCGCGTCGCTTCATCCGGGCTACTGCTCTAGCCGCACTTCGAATAGCCGCAATTGAGGCACGTCTGGCAGCCGTCGAGCAGGACCAGCGCCTGGGCGTTGCACTTGCCGCACATGGCGGCGCCGGGGGGGAAGGAGCCGGCGGATTCGGATGAGTCTTCGGTGCTCGCCCCCTCACCCGGCGCTACGCGCCCGGCGCTTCGCGCCGCCTCTCCCCGCGGGGGAGAGGGAGAAAAGCCCGGTTGGGCCGGGCTACGCTCAGTGCGAACGGAACCCTCGTCGGCGGTGTCATCCGCGACCGCTGCGCCGCCGGTTTCGCCGGCGGGGCTTATTTCAGCGTTTTTTTTTCCGCTCTTGCGCTCGTAGGCGGCGCGCTTTTCGGCGATCAGTTGCTTCTGGGCGTCGGAGAGTTCGGCACCCTTGAGCAGGCCAATCGCGGTCAGGTGCGTCTCGATGATGTTGCCGAGTTCGGCCACGATCGAGGGCATGTACACGCCGCCGGCCTTGAAGTAGCCGCCGCGCGGGTCGAACACGGCCTTCAGTTCCTCGACGAGGAAGGTGACGTCGCCGCCCTTGCGGAACACGGCGCTCATGATGCGGGTCAGCGCCACGATCCACTGGAAGTTGTCCATGTTCTTCGAGTTGATGAAGATCTCGAAGGGACGGTGCATTTCGAATTCGGTGCCCTCGTTCAGCACGATATCGTTGATGGTGATGTACATCGCGTGCTCAATCAGCGGCGACTTGATCTTGTAGGTGGTGCCGATCAGTGCTTCCGGACGCGCGAGCTTCTCGTGCATCTGGATGACCTTGAACTCGCTCGCGGCGGGCGCTTTGGCCGCCACGGCTTCGGACCTGGCCTGCTGGGCGGCTTCCGGTTCGTTGCCGAGCACCCGGTAGCCCTTGATCTTCTGGTTGATGCGAATCGTCATTGCCTAACCTGTGCCCTGGTTCAAGAAACTTTGGTCATAAAGCGACGCCGGCCCGGCAGGGGCCGGCGTCTGGGTGCTGCATGCTCGCGGTTATTTCCTGCGGGCGGACTTGCGCGCGCCCTTCCTGGCCACTTTCCGGGCTCCGCCCTTGCGGGCGCCCTTCTTCGCGGCCTTGCGCGTGGACTTCTTCGCGGCCTTGCGGGTGGACTTCTTCGCGGCCTTGCGTGCGCCGCCCTTCTTGGCCGCCTTCCTGGCGCCGCCCTTGCGGGCGCCTTTCTTCACGGCCCTGCGCGTGGACTTCTTCGCCGCTTTGCGGGCCGTCTTCTTGGCCGCCTTGCGTGCGCCGCCTTTCTTGGCGGCCTTGCGGGTGCTCTTCTTCGCCGTCGATTTCCTGGTGGCCTTCCTGGCCGACGACTTCTTGGCGGCTTTTTTGGCCGTCGATTTCTTCGTGGCCTTCTTGGCTGATGACTTCTTGGCCGCCTTCTTGGCGGTCGATTTCTTGGCAGCTTTCCTGGCCGGCTTCTTCGCCGCGGGTGCCGCGGGTGCAGGTGCCGGGGCGGCGGGCGCCGCAGGTTCTTCGGTGATGCTCCACGGGAACGTCGTTTCGTTGCTCATCGGGTGCTCCTCCGGATGGATCGTTGACAGTGGACCACTGGTTGCACTTCGAACGGCGACGCGCGTCGCCGTGGATGCATTCTCACACAAAAGTTATCGTGCGATCGTGGTTTGTTCGTGCGATCGTCCTTGATCGCTGCATCTGCACAAGGTCGTTCCCCCGGCGTCAATTCCGGTCGTGCGAGACCAGAACGGGCTTCCTGCCCTGACTTCTCACCAAAAGCTGCTCCGAGTGGGTTTCATGCACCCACTCAGAATTTCCCGTAGTAGCCCTCTTTCAACGCGTCGAACAGGTTCGCGACGGTGTGGGTTTCGCCGTCGTATTCGACTTCCTCGTTGCCCCTGGCCTCGATCACGCTGCCGTCTTCCAACTCGAAGCGGTAGGTGGTGTTGGCGAGGTCGGCGTCCTTGACCAGCACGCCCTGGAACGCGGCGGGGTTGAAGCGGAAGGTGGTGCACCCCTTCAGGCCCTTCTTGTAGGCGTGGAAGTAAATGTCCTTGAAGTTCTCGTAGGGATAATCCGTCGGCACGTTGGCGGTTTTGGAGATGGACGAGTCCACCCACTTCTGCGCCGCGGCCTGGATGTCGACGTGCTGCATCGGGGCGATGTCGTCGGCGGCGACGAAGTAGTCGGGCAGCTTCTCGTCGGGTTCATCCGACCCCGCCTTGGCATTGGCGTTGATCAGCGCGCGATAGGCGAGCAGTTCATAGCTCATCACCTCGACCTTTTCCTTGGTCTTGCGGCCCGGCCGGATGACGTTCCGCGAATAGCTGTGGGCGAACGAAGGCTCGATACCGTTGCTGGCGTTGTTGGCCAGCGACAGGGAAATCGTGCCGGTCGGCGCGATCGAGGTGTGGTGGGTGAAGCGCGCGCCCGTTTCGGCGAGCTGCTCGATGAGTTCCGGCGCGGCCTCGGCGACCCGCTGCATGTAGCGCGAATACTTGGCGTGCAGTATCCGGCCGGGAATCGTGTCGCCGGCCTTCCAGCCGTCCGCTGCCATTTCGGGGCGCTTGCGCAGCATCTCGCCGGTGACGGTGTAGTCCTGCTGCAGCACCGGCGCCGGGCCTTTCTCTTTCGCGAGTTCCAGCGCCACTTCCCAGCCGGCCAGCGCCATTTCGCGCGAAACGTCCTCGGTGAACGCGACCGCCTCGACCGAGCCATAGCGCATTTTCAACATCGCGAGCGTGGAACCGAGCCCCAGGAAGCCCATGCCATGGCGACGCTTGCTCATGATCTCGTTGCGCTGCTGCTCGAGCGGCAGGCCGTTCACCTCGACCACGTTGTCGAGCATGCGGGTGAAGACCTTCACCACCTCGCGGTACTCGTCCATGTCGAAGCGGGCCTTGGGCCCGAACGGGTCGCACACGAAACGAGTGAGGTTCACCGAACCGAGCAGACAGCTTCCGTATGCCGGGAGAGGCTGTTCGCCGCAAGGGTTGGTCGCGCGGATGTGTTCGCACCACCAGTTGTTGTTCATCTCGTTGACGCGGTCGATCAGGATGAAGCCGGGCTCGGCGTAGTCGTACGTCGAGACCATGATCATGTCCCACAGGTGCCGCGCGCGCAGGTGCCCGTAGATCTTGCATGCCACCAGGCCGTCCTCGCGCACGATGTAGTTGTCGTGGCTGGGCCATTCGCGCCAGATCACCTTCGCCGCGTCGGCGAGATCCACCTCGTCCTTTTCCTTGACGTGCACCGGAAACACCAGCGGCCAGTCCTGGTCGTGCTCGACCGCCTGCATGAAGCCGTCGGTGACGAGCAGCGAGAGGTTGAACTGGCGAAGTCGTCCATCCTCGCGCTTGGCGCGGATGAATTCCTTTACATCGGGGTGCGCGACATCGAACGTGCCCATCTGCGCGCCGCGCCGGCCGCCGGCACTCGACACCGTGAAGCACATCTTGTCGTAGATATCCATGAACGACAGCGGCCCCGAGGTGTACGCGCCGGCGCCGGATACGTACGCGTTGCGAGGACGCAATGTACTGAATTCATAGCCAATCCCACATCCCGCTTTCAGCGTAAGCCCGGCCTCATGGACCTTTTCCAGGATGTCGTCCATCGAGTCGGTGATAGTGCCCGACACGGTGCAGTTGATCGTGGACGTCGCCGGCTTGTGCTCGCGCGCGCCGGCGTTCGAGGTGATGCGTCCCGCGGGGATCGCGCCATGCCGCAGCGCCCACAGGAAACGTTCGTGCCATTGCTCGCGCAGTTCCGGGGTGGTCTCGACGTCGGCCAGCGCCCGCGCGACCCGCGACCAGGTGTCGTCCACGGTCGCATCGACCGGCTCGCCCTGCTTGGTCTTCAGGCGGTATTTCTTGTCCCAGATGTCCAGGGATGCCGGTTGCAGGGGAACCTCCGTGACCGCCCGCGCCATCTGTTGTGCCCGCACCGTACCCATCGTATCCGCTTCCTCTGTATTCGTTCCGGGTTCGTGGTTGCCCGGATGCCGACGACCTGCCCGAGGCGCTGCGCGAGGCGCTGCGCCAGGGGTCCGCTTCAATCATTTGGCGCCGTGCCGCGCCGGTTGGTTCCGATCGCTTGCGCCGTGCCAGGCTGCCAGACCATCTTTTTCGATCCCCCGTCCGAAGCCGCCCCGAGCACCAAGCCTTGGGCAAATCGGCCGCCCGAAACACAAGATGTTGTGATCACGGGCGGAATCCAACCCTACGCTGACCCATCCACCCTGTAAAGGGTCCCAGGAAAAAAAGTTCCGGGCTCGCCCGCGGCGCCCGCAGGCAGGCGATTCGGCAAGAGGACACCCGCGCGGCGCTGTCCGATAATGGCAATCGTCCTGTCGCCTGGAAGAGCCGTCATGTCCACATTGCGAGCCTGCCGCCTGCCATGCCTCGCCGCGATGGCCACACTCGTGCTGGCCGCCGCGCTTCCCGCGTTCGCCGGAACCCTGCCGTTCGCGGTGAACGGCCAGCAACTCCCCTCTTTGGCGCCGATGCTGGCGCGGGTGTCTCCGGCGGTCGTCAACATCTCCTCCACCAGCCACAAGCGGGTGGCGGTGAATCCGTTCTTCAGCGATCCGTTCATGCGCCAGTTTTTCGGGCTGCCGGTGGTGCCGCCCTCGCGTGAGCTGGTGCAGCAGTCGCTCGGCTCGGGCGTGATCCTCAACGTGGCCAAGGGCTACATCCTCACCAACAACCACGTGATCGCGGGCGCCGACGATATCAAGGTGACGCTGACCGACGGCAAGTCCTACAAGGCCAAAGTCGTCGGCGCCGATGCGCAGACCGATCTCGCGGTGATCCAGATCCATGCACCGGCCCTCGTCGCGCTGCCACTGGCCGATTCCTCGAAACTGCGCGTGGGCGACTTCGTGGTGGCGATCGGCGATCCCTTCGGGCTCGGGCAGTCGGCGACCTCCGGGATCATCTCCGGGCTGCAGCGCCAGGACTTGCGGCAGAGCGGCGTCCAGAACTACATCCAGACCGACGCTTCGATCAATCCGGGTAACTCGGGTGGCGCGCTGGTGAACCTCGCGGGGCAACTGGTCGGCATCAACTCGATGATCTATTCGCCCTCGGGTGCGAGCGCCGGCCTCGGGTTTGCGATCCCTTCGGATCTTGCGGCCGAAGTGATGGCGCAACTCATCGCCCACGGCAAGGTGGAGCGCGGCAGCCTCGGCGTCGATGTGCAGGACCTGACCCCGCGGGTCGCCGCAGCGCTCGGGATCAAGGCGACGCACGGCGCGCTGATCACCGATGTGCTGCCGGATTCGCCCGCGGCGGCGGCGGGCCTCAAGCCCGGCGACCTTGTCACCAGCGTCGATGGCAAGCCGGTGGCGGACGCGCAGGACCTGCGCAACGCGCAGGGCTTGGCGCCAGTGGGAAGCACGCTGGCGCTGGGCGTGGACCGCAATGGCCGACCGTTGAAGCTGGACGCGAAGCTGACGGCGATCAGCGGCGAGGCCAATGGCGCCTCTCTCGATGCGCGGCTTGCCGGCGCCACGTTCTCGGATGCGGAGCCGGGTGGCAACGACAATGGTGTCGAGGGCGTCAGCGTGGCCGACGTCGCGGCGGGCAGTCGCGCGGCGCGCAGCGGACTCGAGACCGGCGACCTGGTGGTCGGCGTCAACAACGTGGCAACGCCCGACCTTTCCGCGCTGCGCCACGTGTTCGCGCTGCACCCGCGCGGCCTGCTGCTGACGGTGTTGCGGCGCGGGCAACTGCTACAGATTCAGATGGGCGGGCGTTAGGCAATCTCTGATCAACGTTCGTCATCGTCGCCCCGGCGCAGGCCGGGGCCCAGTTTGATTTTGTATCTTGGTCACAGGCCGCGATCTCCCTCCTTGCTGGATACCGGCCTACGCCGGTATGACGAGCAAAAAATCAGAGCTTCTTTAGATGACCCTCCATGGCGCTGTGTCCGGCCCGGCGAACGAGACCGGTTGCGATGGCCGGGGCAAAGCGTGACCGGTGCTGCAAATCCGTCGCGGTCGCTGAACTAGCCTGTCGCGCATGCATTCGCTTCCGCCATAATCGTCGCGCCCCTGTCCCCGCCCATCATTCGGTACTTCTTCATGTTTTTGCGTTCCCTGGGTTTGCTCGCCGCATCGGTTTCGCTCCTCGTCCCCCTGACTGCCACGGCTGCCCCCGCCAGCCGGCACCACAAGGCGGCCGGCCCCGCGCTGATCGTGCGCGGCGACCAGGTCAGCACCGAGGGCCTGGTCGCGACGGTCGCGAAGGCATTCGCCGACACCGGTGACGGCCATCTCGAGTTCACGCCGTTCAACACCATCGACGGCATCGACCAGGCGCTGGCCGGTACCGTCGACATCGCCGCCAGTGCGCGCCCGGCTTACCCCAAGCGCACCCAGGAAGCCGGGCTCACGTTTACGCCGGTGGCGTGGGACGCGTTGGTGATGGTCACCAACGCCTCCAATCCGGTGAACAACCTGACGCTGAAGCAGTTGCACGACATCTACTACGGCAGGATCACCAACTGGTCGGAAGTCGGTGGCCGTGACGAGAAGATCGACCTCGACGGCATCGCCTCACCGCTCGACGGCGTGCAATTCAGTTACCGGCGGCTGATGTTCGGCAATGGCGACAATCCGGTCGCGGTGCCGCGCCTGTTCATCAACATCGATTCGCTGCAGTCCGAGGTCTCGCTCGACACCAAGGCGCTGGCACTCTCGACGATGGTGCACGCGCGGCGCCAGAAGGGCATCCGGATCATCCCGATCGAGGGCGTGACGCC
>JBOHYO010000476.1:0-3013 GCA_050737935.1 Rhodanobacteraceae bacterium | reverse complement strand
GCGTGGTGGTGGACGCCACCCACCAGTGCATGACCACCCGCGGCGTGCACAAGCGCGGCGTGTCGATGATCACCAGCCAGATGCTCGGAAGCTTCCGCGAGGATGCGCGGACCCGCGCGGAGTTCCTGAATTTCATCGGGATCGACGGCGGGCGGTGAGCGGACTTCGCGTGCGGATGTTCCCCTTGCCCCACTTCTCTCCCTGGCGGGGAGAGGGAGACAACCGCGCAGTGCGTGGCGGTGAGGCGGCATTTCGAAACCCACGCCGCCTGAACCTCTTGTCCAGCCCATTCACATGAGCGAATCCGGACCGGAGCACCCGCGCCGCCGCGCCGCCGTGGCCTTCATCTTCGTCACGGTGCTGATCGACATGCTGAGCTTCGGGATCATCATCCCGGTGCTGCCGCACCTGATCATCGAACTGGTCGGCGGGAGCATTGCGCGCGCCGCGGTATGGGCCAGCGGCTTCGGCACCGCTTTCATGCTGATGCAGTTCCTGTTTTCGCCCATCCAGGGCGCGCTCTCGGACCGTTTCGGGCGGCGGGCGGTGATCCTGATTTCCTGCTGCGGGCTCGGCGCGGACTTCATCGTGATGGCGCTGGCGCCGGTGCTTTGGATCCTGTTCATCGGGCGCGCGATCTCCGGAATCTGCGCGGCCAGCTTCACCACCGCCAACGCCTACATCGCCGACGTCACGCCGCGCGAAAAGCGCGCGGCGGCGTTCGGCCTGTTGGGTGCGGCATTCGGAATCGGCTTCATCATCGGGCCGGCGCTCGGCGGTTTCCTAGGGCATATCTGGATCCGCTTGCCGTTCTGGGTGGCCGCCTGCCTGTCGCTCGCGAACTTCTGCTACGGCCTCTTCGTTTTGCCGGAATCGCTGCCGGCCGAACGCCGAAGCCGGCGCCTCGAATGGAAGCACGCCAACCCGCTCGGATCGCTGCTGTTGTTGAAGCGCTACCCGCAGGTATTCGCGCTGGCGGCGGTGTTCTTTTTGATCTCGCTGGCGCAGTATTCGCTCAACGCAACCTTCGTGCTGTACACCGACTACCGCTTCGGCTGGGACACCAAGACCGTCGGACTCGCGCTGGGGCTGGTCGGCCTGTGCACGGCGATCGTGCAGGCCGGGCTGGTGCGGCCGCTGGCCCCGAGACTGGGCGACCGCCGGTTGATGCTGGCGGGCCTGGCGCTCGCGGTGGTGGGCTACGCGATCTTCGGCTTCGCGCCGGCGGCATGGTTGTTCTGGATCGGCATTCCGTTCCTGTGCCTCGGCGGCCTTGCCGGGCCGCCCGCGCAATCGGTGATGACCCACCAGGTCGACGCGGCCGAGCAGGGGCGGCTGCAGGGCTCGCTCTCCAGCCTGCGCAGCCTGGCCGGCATCTTCGGGCCGCTGCTGTTCGCGAACCTGTTCGCGTTGTTCATCAGCAATCATGCACCCGTGCGGGACTTTTCGGGCATCGCGTTCGCGCTCGCCGCAGTGCTGATGCTCGCGGCGCTGGCGGTGACGGCATACGCGACGCGCGGCATGGTTTCGCCTGGCCACGTCCCGGCTCCAACCGGGGTCGACGTCGAGCCACCCTTGTGATCGCGGTAGAACACTACCATCTCGACCGCTGCCACCGGCGCTGCGGGATGCATTGACATGGCCACCTTCCTGTTGTGGTTGCTGTTGCTGATCTTCTGCTGGCCGCTCGCGCTGCTTGCGCTGATCCTGTATCCGCTGCTCTGGCTGATCCTGCTGCCGTTCCGGCTGCTCGGGATCGCCGTGGACGGCGTGTTCGATCTGCTTCGTGGGCTGCTCACCCTGCCCGGGCGCATCCTGCACGGTCCGCGGGAGATGTGACGCGCCTGCGCGACAAAGATCCCGTTCGCCCCCTGATCAAGTCCGGGGCAGGCTCTGGGCGTAGCGCCAAAGGCGCGAAGTCGAAGGGCGCCGGTCATACTTCGGTGTTTCGACTTCGCGAAGTTTCGCATCGCTACGCTCAACACAAACAGTTGAAGAATCACCCATCCACGATCCACTACCGGAGCAACACCATGACCATCTCGATGTACCAAGCCTGCGTCCCCGTGTTCGTCCGCGCACTGACGAATCTCTCCGACGTCCTGAAGAAGGGCGAGGCGCATGCGAAGGACAAGGGTGTCAATCCCGACAACCTGCTGCAGCAACGGCTGATCTTCGACATGCTGCCGCTGGTCAAGCAGATCCAGATCGCCTGCGACACCGCCGCGCGCGGCGCGGCCCGGCTCGCCGGCGTTGAGCCGCAATCGTTTCCCGACAATGAAACCACCCTGGCGCAGGCACTCGACCGCATCGCACACACCATCGAGTACGTGAAGGGCTTCAAGGCGGCGCAGATCGACGGCAGCGAAGACCGCAAGGTCGTGATGAAGACCCGCCACGGCGACGTGGACTTCGTCGGCCTCGCCTACCTCACCGAATACGCGTTGCCCAACCTGTTCTTCCACTGCGCCACCGCCTACGACATCCTGCGCGTAGCCGGCACCCAGATCGGCAAGAAGGATTACCTGGGCGATCGGTGAGTGCCTCGTCGGTTCCCAAGGAGAAACGTAGGTTGGGTTGAGCCCGGGCCCTGTCCGGGCGAAGCCCAACTTCGAAGCGCGGAACGTTGGGGTTCGCAAAAAGCGCTCACCCCAGCCCAGATCGGCAAGAAGGCTTACTTGGGCGACCGGTGAGCGCATCGCGTCGTGCATCCCGATTTTCGTAATTCGGATGGATCGGCAGCTTTAAGAAAAACTCGTTGACTTTTTTTCTTAAGATGCCGCGTCCGGGCGCTCGCGGATTTTGTGTCGCGCCGGCGTGATCCCGTTGCGAGGGCGGTGTATCCTGCGGGAACGTCGGCGGGCGGCGCGGTAACGGTCGTGGCCGGCGTTGCAGGATGGCGATCTTGGCCGTCCTTTTGTGCGCGCGCCTGTCGGGGTGAATCCCTTCGCCTGAGGCGACCAGCGGAACCATTCAGGTTTGCGCGAATCCAATCCAGCAAGTCCCAACCGTA
>JBOHYO010000475.1:0-4035 GCA_050737935.1 Rhodanobacteraceae bacterium | reverse complement strand
AACAGCTTGTCCCGCCACAGCGCCATGCCGGCGCGATTGGCGGCGACGATTGTCTCGCGCGAGAGGAAGAACGTGGTGTCCATCATCTTGATGTCGAGCCCACGTTTGGCGCATTCGTGCAGCGCGGCCGGCACGTCCGGATCATCGGCAAAGCCGAAGCGCAGGGTCAGTTTGCGGAAGTTGTGGCCGAGATCCGTCAGCTCGATCCGTTCGTCCGGATCGGCGTAGGGCGTTTCCAGCGTCTCCACGTTCAGGATCACGTTGCAAGTGTGCAGCACCTTGTTGTGCTTGAGGTTGTGCAGCAGCGCGTGCGGGACCGCGTCCGGATCGCTGACCAGGAAGATCGCCGTGCCCTCCACCCGGGTCGGCGGGTGCTCGGCGAGATTGGCGATGAACGGCGCAAGCGCGAGGCCGCTGTGCTTCAACTGGCGCAGCACCAGTTCGCGGCCGCGTCGCCAGGTGGTCAGCACGGCGAACACCGCGAGCCCCAGCACCAGCGGGAACCAGCCGCCATCCTGGATCTTGAGCGTGTTGGCACCGAAGAAAGACAGGTCGATCGTCAGGAAGAACAAGCCCACCCCGACAATCAGCGCCGGGTGCCACTTCCACAACCGCCACGCCACGATCAGGAACAGCACGGTGTCGATGACCATGGTGCCGGTCACCGCGATGCCGTAGGCGCCGGCCAGTGCGAGGGAGGATCCGAAGCCGATCACCACCAGCACCACCAGGACCATCAGCACACGATTGACCCATGGCAGGTAGATCTGGCCGACTTCCTCGTTGGAAGTGTGCACGATCGGCATGCGGGGCAGGAAACCGAGTTGCACCGCCTGGCGCATGATCGAAAAAGAACCGGCGATCACGGCCTGCGAGGCGATCACCGCGGCCACCGTCGCCAGCGCAATCATCGGATACAGCCCCCACTCGGGCACCGCGAGGTAGAACGGATTGCTGGCGGCCGCGGGATTGTGGACCAGCAACGCGCCCTGTCCGAAGTAATTCAGCATCAGGCCCGGCATCACGAAGGCGTACCACGCGATCCGGATCGGATTGCGCCCGAAGTGGCCCATGTCCGCGTACAGCGCTTCGGCGCCGGTCACGCACAGCACCACCGCGCCCAGCACCAGGAACCCGCCCGCGCCGTGGTGCATGAAGAAATTCACCCCGTACCACGGACTAATCGCGCGCAGCACCAACGGGTGCTGCCAGATGTTGTACAGGCCGATCAGCCCCAGCGCCACGAACCAGACGCACATAACAGGCCCGAATACGATGCCGACCTTGCCGGTGCCGCGCTTCTGGACCAGGAATACGGCCACCAGCACCACCACCGCGATCCACACCACCCACTGCGACAGCGCCGGCGCCGCCACCCCGAGGCCCTCCACCGCCGAAAGCACTGTCATCGACGGCGTGATCACGCCATCACCGAAGAACAATGCGGCACCGAGGACCGCGGCCAGGATCACCAGTTTGCGGGTGCGCGGGTACTGGCGCGTGGCGCTTTGGGCCAGCGCCATCATCGCCATGATGCCGCCTTCGCCCTTGTTGTCGGCGCGCATGATGAAGGTGATGTATTTCAACGCCACCACGATCAGCAGCGTCCAAAACACCAACGACAGGATTCCGAGCACGTTGAACGTGGTGACCGGCATGCCGTGCTGATAGCTGAAGGCCTCTCTGAAGGTGTACAGCGGACTGGTGCCGATGTCGCCGAACACGATGCCGATCGCGCCGACCACCATCAGGCGCAGGGATTTCTTCCCGGCGCCGGCCGCCGGCGCGGCGATGGCGTTTTGGTCGGTCATCGGCCCAGCGCTGCCTTGAGCGCCTTGCGGATGATCGTCTCGGCGTCGTCGCCGTCGGCCGCCGCGTTTGCAGCCAGGCGCGCCGCTTCGGCGGGCTTGTAGCCGAGTTGCTGCAGCGCCGCCTCGGCTTCGCTGCGTGCATCGCGAGGGTGCGGCGCGCTTTCAGGCGAAGTCGCCACCCCCATCGTCGCGGCGACGCGATCGCGCAATTCGACCACGATCCGTTCGGCCGTCTTCTTGCCGATGCCGGGCACCCGCGTCAAGGCCGCCACGTCGCCCGCCTGCACCAATCGCGCGAATTCGTGGGTCGAAACGCCCGAGAGCACCGCCAGCGCGATGCGCGCCCCGATACCCGAAACCTTCTGCAGGTCGCGGAACAGCGCGCGCTCGTCCTCGCGCAGGAAACCATACAGCGCGACCGTGTCTTCCTTGTGGGCGTAGTGGGTAAGCAATACCGCTTCGCCGCCGACATTGGGGAGGTCGTACAGCGTGGACATCGGCACTTCCAGCTCGTAGCCGACGCCGTGCACCTCGATGAGCACCCACGGCGGACGCTTGGCGATCAACGTGCCGCGCAGTCTTCCGATCATGGCGACACCGCCGTGGCATGTGGATGGCATTGCCTCTTCCACCGTCCGCCGCGACCAGCCGCCGGCATTGCGGGACCCGGGACCCGGGACCCGGGACCCGACGAGCTACAGCCGCGGCGCATCCGAATCATCGGCGCCTACCCCATGCCGCAGCCGCAATGCCGGTGCGCGCTTCACTGGCCCGCAGGTGGGCATGCGTGATCGCGATGGCCAGCGCGTCGGCGGCATCGGCCTGCAGGGGTCCGCGCAAATTCAACAGGATGCCGACCATGTGCTGCACCTGCTCCTTGCCGGCGTGGCCCTTGCCGACCACCGCCTGCTTGATCGCGTTCGGCGCATATTCGTGAATGCTCAAGCCTCGCCCGACCGCCGCGCAGATCGCGGCCCCCCGCGCCTGACCCAACTTCAAGGCGGAATCGGCGTTCTTGGCCATGAACACGCGCTCCACCGCCGCCTCTGCGGGCGCCTCGGCATCGATGATGGCGCCGAGCTCGTCGTAGATGCGTTTGAGGCGCAACGGAAACGTCTCCTCGCCCGCCACCTTGAGCGTCGCATGCAATATGCAACGCAACTTGCCCATGGTATCGGCCTCGATGATAGCGACGCCGGTGCGCTGGCTGCCGGGATCGATGCCGAGGATGCGGATACAGCCGGGACTCGGGACTCGGGAGCCGGGACTCGTAGAAAAGGCGGGACTCGGGACTCGGGACTCGGGACTCGACATCGCAAGGCTAATCCGCGTGGCCCAACATGACATATCGCGGCGCTGCCGCGCTGCAAGCCGGCGGTAGCGACGTGAACAAGAGTGGAAACAGGACCCCGGCCGGAAAGTCTGGCATCGGTCTCTGCGTACAACTGGCACGGGGGCGCGTGTTGCGGGTCCCGAGTCCCGAGTCCCGAGTCCCGTGCTTTTTCACTGCGGCAAATCCGCGTTGGAATGCACGGCTTGCACGTCGTCGAGTTCGTCGAGCCGAGCCAGCAGGCCCTGCACCGCCTCGACCAGATCGTCGGCCACCGGTACATCGACCTCCGCGCGCATCGTCACCTCCGCGTGGTCGGGCTTGAGTCCGGTTTTTTCCATCGCCTCGCGGACGGCTTCGAAGGACTCCGACGCGGTGATCACGTCGATCTGGCCGTCTTCGTCCCACACCTTGATGTCTTCGGCGCCGGCCACGATCGCGGCGTCGGTGAGTTTCTCTTCATCCGCGCCACCGGCGTAGGACAACACGCCGATCTTGTGGAACAGGTAGGCAACCGAACCATCGGTGCCGAGGTTGCCGCCGAACTTGGCGAACGCGTGGCGCACATCGGAAATGGTGCGCTGGCGGTTGTCGGTGAGGCATTCGACCAGTACCGCGACACCGCCCGGGCCGTAGCCTTCGAAGTGGAGTTCCTCGTAGCTGATGCCTTCGAGTTCGCCCGTGGCCTTCTTGATCGCGCGGTCGATGTTGTCCTTGGGCATCGACGCGGTCAGCGCCTTGTCGATCGCACTGCGCAGGCGCGGATTGCCATCGGGATCGCCGCCCCCGATGCGGGCCGCCACGGTGATCTCGCGCACCAGCTTGGTGAAGGCCTGGCCGCGCTTGGCATCCTGCGCATTCTTGCGGCCGGCAATGGAAGGGCCTCTGCCCATG
>JBOHYO010000474.1:0-4410 GCA_050737935.1 Rhodanobacteraceae bacterium | reverse complement strand
GGTGCGAGGCGCGTCCTGCCGCCGCCGCGGCGGGTGCCGCGCCGTGATCCGGTAGGGCGGACACCGTCCGCCTGTCGAGCGGCGGGCAGTGCCCGCCCTACGCGTCAGGCCAGATCGCCACGTGCGGCCTTCCGTCGCCGCCGATCCTGCCGCGATACATGCCGTCGGTATTGAACGGCATCGCGAAGCTGCCGTCCGCGCCCAGCACGATCGCACCGCCGCTGCCGCCGAGCTCCGGGATTTCGCGGTTGATCACCTCTTCTGCCGCGTCTCCCAGAGGCTGACGCATCGTTGCGACGCGCATGCACACCGCGTGCGCCGCGGCCGTGCGGATGTAGAACTCGCCCCAGCCGGTGCCCGACATCGCGCAGGCCGCATTGGCGTAGGTGCCGGCACCGATCACCGGCGAATCGCCGATACGGCCCCAGCGCTTGTTGGTCATGCCGCCGGTGGATGTCGCGGCGGCGAGATGGCCGCCCGTGTCCAGCGCCACCGCGCCGACGGTCCCGAAATGATCGACCGACTTTCCGCGGGATTCGTTGCCGCGTGTTTCCTGCAATTGCCGCCAGCGTTCCGCGGTACGGAAATAGTCGGGCTCGACCAACGCGATGCCCCGCTCGCGCGCGAAAGCTTCGGCGCCTTCGCCCGCGAGCATCACGTGCGGCGACTGTTCCATCACCGCGCGCGCCAGCAGCACCGGGTTGCGCACGCAGTGGACTCCCGCGATCGCGCCGGCACGCAGGTTCGCGCCCTCCATGACCGCGGCATCGAGTTCGTTGATGCCCTCGTGGGTGAACACCGCGCCGCGGCCGGCGTTGAAGTACGGCGCGTCTTCCAGCGCCACCACGGCAGCGCTCGCGGCATCCAGCGCAGTGCGCCCTGCCACCAATTCCGCGTACCCCCGCTGCAACGCGTTCGCCAGCGCGGCGCGGACTGCCTGTTCGATCACGGGATCGAGATCGCGGATCACGCCGGCGCCACCATGAATGAGCAGAACGGGCACGACCGAAGCCACGTCAGCCACCGCTCTGCGCGTCGGCAGGCTTTTCTTCGACCGGTGATTCGGGTTCCGGCAGCGCCACGTCCGGCGGCTGCGCCGCGGGGAATCGGGCGACCGCGACGGTGCCTTGGCCGAGCGTACTTTCCAGAGTCACCTCCCAGCCGTAGCGGTCGGCGACCCGACGCACGATCGCGAGGCCGATGCCATGGCCGGTGCTGCCGGTGCGGCTGCCGCGATAGAAGGTCTGGAAGGCCCGTTCGAGGTCCTCTTCGCTCATCCCGCTGCCGGTGTCGACCACCCGCACCGTGTCGCTTTCCACCTCGACCGTCACCATGCCCTGCTCCGTGTAGAGACACGCATTGCGGATCAGGTTGCCCACCATCACGGCAAACACCCGCGGCGGCGCGTGCAACGCGAAGCGCGCGTGTTCCACCAGCCGCAGCTCAACCGGTTTGCCGAACAGCAATTCGCGATAACGCGCAACTTCGGCGCTCACCACGTCGTTGGCGAGGAAATCCTCGTCGCGCAAGCCGGTGTCGGATTCGCGCGCCAGCACCAGGAAGGTTTCGATCAGGGCTTCCATCTCGCGGATCGAGCGGCGGATCCGCGCCAGCGAGCGTTGCGCGAACGGACTCATGTCCTCGTCGGCCAGCACGTCCACCGCAACTTTCATCACGGTGAGTGGCGTGCGCAATTCGTGGCTGGCATCGCGGGTGAAATTGCGTTCGCGTTCGACGAAAGCCTCCAGCCGGTTGGCGAAGTTGTACAGCGCAGCCACCAGGACCTCGACGTCGCTGTCGGATGCCGCCGGCAAATTGCCGGGCGCCAGCGACTCGGGCTCGGGATGGTCGGGATTCCAATGCCGCACCACGTTGGCCAGTGCGACCACCGGCGAAAGCGCCTTGCGCGAAGCCCTGTAGGTCAGCCAGGTGGCGAAATAGATGAACAGCACCACCAGCACTACCGGGACCAGGCCGAACGCCATCACGCTGCTGTTGGGCCGGTCATTGTTGAACAGCAGGTACAGCGTTCCGCGCGGCTCGTCGGCCACCAGCACGGTACCGTGGGTACCGTCCGGTTGCGGAACCTGATTGAACCCCGGGTCGAGCCCGCGGAGATTGGCCGGCAACACCGCCTCGCTTTGCCCGTGCGCGCGCAGGAACCCGCGGATCAGCCAAGTGTCGGGGAGCGGGGCGTTCGGGTCGCGCGCGAGCTGGTGCCGGTAGTACACCGCCTCACGTTCCAGTTCCTGGTGGGCGATTGCCTGGCGGCTGGAATTGGCGGTTGCGTACACGCCCAGCGCGGTGAGCACGCTGATCGCTGCCACCCATAGCGAGAACATGACCCAGAAGCGGTGGCCGATGCTGGCATACGTGGCCATGCCGTTAGCCTATTCCGATTGCGCGGCGGTGGACGACGCGCGAACCGCGCCGGCAGCCCGTGGGCGCAACCGCGCTGCCCGGCCGCCCGGATTATCCGTGGCTGGCCGCGGCCTCGGCATCCAGGTCCGCGATGCGGTATCCCGCGCTGTGGATGGTGTGCAGGAGCGGGCGCGCGTACGGCTTGTCGACCACCCGCCGCAGGTTGTACAGGTGCGAGCGCAGGGTGTCGGAATCGGGCAGCGTGTCACCCCAGATCTCGCGCTCGATGTCGTGCCGTGACACCACGCGCGGCGACTCGCGCATCAGGATCGTCAACAGCTTGAGGCCGATCGGCGATACCTGCAGTTCCTCGCCGTCGCGGATGATCCGCAAAGTCGCGGTGTCGAGTTGCAGGTCCCCCACCTGGTACACCTCGCTGGAAACCTGCCGGCGCTCCCGGCGGATCAGGGCGCGGACGCGCGCCTCCAGCTCGCGCGGTTCGAAAGGCTTGACAAGATAATCGTCGGCTCCGGCATCAAGACCGATCAATTTGTCCTCGAGGGTATCGCGCGCGGTGAGCATCAATACCGGCGTGGACTTCTTGGCTTCGCCGCGCAGTTTCCGGCAAACGTCGAGGCCGTCCATGCCGGGCAGCATCAGGTCCAGCACGATCACGTCGTAACTATTGGTGATCGCCAAGTGCAGGCCGCTGACACCGTCACCCGCGAAGTCAACCGAATAGCCACGCCGTTCGAGGAATTCGCCCACCATCTCGGCGATGCCGCTGTTGTCCTCGACCAGCAGGATCAATCCCGTCTGCTTTTCGTGTTCGACCTCGCTCATTCCTGCCTCCCCCGTCTGGGCGCATGTGGCCGCTCCGGCGTGCACGCGGGAATGTGCCCGCACATGGGTGATCGTCGCGTGAACGGACGGCTGGCTCCCAGTTTGGTCGCCGTGTGCGGGATCGGCCATCGCGGCAGTTCGCCGCGAGCGTGGCCTCAATCGTCGGTGCGCGGAATGCTGATCTTGCCCTTGACGCCATGGTGGTGAATGTCGCCGCTGCCCATTGCGCCGACACTGAAATCGCCTCCGACGCCATTGGCGCCGACATCGCCGGAGCCGACGCTGTCGATGCGCACGTTGCCGCCGGCCTGCACGATATTCACGTCACCCGAGGCGACCCCCTTCACCGTCACGTCGCCCTTGGCGCTGCGGATGCCCAGGTCGCCCGAACCGACACTGCCCACCGCGACCCGGCCGCCGACCTCCGCCAGCTTCACGTCACCGGAGGAGACCGACCCGATCGACACATTGCCCTTGACGTTGCGCAGGCCGAGGTCGCCCGAGCCGACGGAACCGGCATGCGCATCGCCATTCACGCCATCGACGCTCACGTCTCCGGAGCCCACGCTCGACAGCGCGAGGCTGCCGACATCACTTGCCACGACGTCACCCGATCCCACGCTCAGCGCGAATTCCCCCGCGATCCCGTGCACTTTGAGGTCGCCGGATCCGAGCCCTGCGTCGAGCGCGGCGAGCTTGCTGGCGTCGGCGTCGCCGGATCCTTCCCTCAACTTGACGGCGAGCGATGGCGGCACGCGCACGTCGAGTTTCAGGTAGGCGTAGGAGCCCCCGAACAGCGAGAACGTGATGCCATGATCGCCATCGCGCGCGACCACGCTGGCGGTGCCGCCATGCCGCGCGGTTTCGACGTTGATGTTCTGCAGCCACTTCTCGTCGGAGGCGCAGGCGGTGCCGCGCACCACGATCTTCGCCAGCCCGGGCTGGCCCTGGATCGCGAGGGTGTCGGGTCCGATTTCCACCGACAGTGATTTCAGTCCGGCGGCATCGATTTCGGCATTGCGGGGTGCGCTGTAGCGGCACGGCTGGGCCCCGAAGGCGCAGAACGACGCAACCGCCAGGGTCGCGCCCGCGAAAAAGATAATGGACCTGCGCATGGCACTCTCCTGGATGACCGCCGTCGCGGCGGGATAGCCCGAGCATAGTCGCGCCCGGCGCCGGGCCTCATGTGCCCAAAGGGGGAATGAC
>JBOHYO010000473.1:0-11967 GCA_050737935.1 Rhodanobacteraceae bacterium | reverse complement strand
CTGCCGGTGACCGGATCCTCGAGCACGCCGTCGCCCGTGAAAAAGGCACGCACTTCAAAATCCGCGGGGCCATCCTCCGGATGCGCGCCGATGACGCCGACGTCGAGTCCGGCAAGCACCGTCTTGTCGACGTCGAGTTCCAGCACGCTGCGTGCGCAATCCAGCAACACGCCGATCCAGCCCGGGCCGTTGTCGACCCATTGCATTGCGCGCACCGTTTCCGGCGCCACCCGCAGGCCGCGCATGATGCGATCAGCCAGTGCGGTGGCCAGCGGGCCGTCGCGCCGCAGCGGTGGCGCGGCAAATGCCAGCCGGCCGTCACGCTGGCGAATATCGATGAGGCCGGCGCCGCATTCCTGGACCAGCGCGTCCGCTGCCGCCGGCACGCCGCCGGCTTCGAGCCAGGCATGTGCGGTGCCGAGCGTGGGATGTCCGGCGAATGGCAGCTCCCGGCCGGCGGTGAAAATCCGGACGCGGTAGTCGGCACGCGGATCGCGCGGTGGCAGGACGAAGGTGGCCTCCGACAGGTTGGTCCAGCATGTAAACGCCGCCATGGCGGCGTCGTCGAGCCCCTCGCCATCGATCACCACCGCCACCGGATTCCCCCGGTACGCAGCGGACCCGAAGACATCGACCTGACGGAAGCGGCGAAAAGCCATCCGGGCAGCATAGTGCGCCAAGCGGCGAGCCATCCCGCCTACAGGTGCGCACCGCCTTCGATGCGCTGCAGGAACTCGTACCGTGGCGCGTTGCGATCGACGATCGTGTGCGTGTGCACGCCGATCACCTGGCGCATCAGACCGCCATCCTTGCGCGTCGCTGCGGGCCAGGTTGGCAGGTCATCGCCGTTCGGATTGCCGGTCTTGATGAAGTTGGCGAAGTAGCCCTCCATCGTGGCCGAAACCTTGCGGTCGGCCGCAGTCCACGCGTAGACGCGGTTCGTGGAAAGATTGCCGAGCGCGTATTCGATCTCGCCACTGTGTACGGCGGCGTAATCCGGACCGGCGCTGCCGTCGCGCTTCGCTGGACGCGCCTTGTCGAACCAGTAGTAGTACACCGGTGCCTCGCCGGTGGTGCGCTGGAAGTGCATCCAGCGCCACGTGGAGAACGCGATGAAGCGATCGCCGGCCAGCGCCGAACCCGATGCCTTGACCTCGGCTTCGCTGCGGCCCGGATACAGCTTCAGCACCTCGTCCGCATGCTTGCCGAACTCCCGTTCCACCGCCGCACGATAGTTGGCGGGCGTGGGCGGTGCGTCGTCCAGCAAGGCCATGTAACTTCCTTCACCGGAGTTCGACCCGACCAGCAGCGGAATATGCGCCTGCCCGCCTGCCTGATAAATGGCTTCGGGCGAACGTGGCAAAAACCAGCCGTCGACAGTGGGGCCGAATTCCGGTACGCCCGGGTCGCCACAGGCCGCGGTCAGCTTGGCCGCCGGCATCGCGCGCAACTCCGCCAGCGACTGCGCGCCGACATGCCGTACGAAGGCGACGCCCTGGCGCTCAGCCAGTGCCAGCGGCCTCGGCTTCAAATTGCCGAGCACCGCGCCGCTCTCGCCGATCGCGCGTTGCATCAGCCCTTCCGAGAGCGGCGAGGCCATCAGCGCCGACACCGACATCGAACCGGCCGACTCGCCGCCGATCGTGACTTCCCCGGGATTCCCGCCGAACGCCGCGATGTTGCGACGGACCCAGCGCAGCGCCGCGACCTGGTCCAGCAACCCGTAATTGCCCGCGGCATGGTGCGGAGATTCATCGGCGAGCGCCGGCAAAGCCAGGAACCCGAACACATCGAGGCGGTAGTTCACGGTGACAGTAACGATGCCCCGCCTGGCGAGGCTCGCGCCGTCGTAGCGCAGCTCCGAACCGTCGCCAGCGACGAAGCCGCCGCCGTAGAAATACACCAGCACCGGCAGCTTTTCGCCATGGCGATGCGCGGGCGTCCACACGTTGAGAAACAGACAGTCCTCGCTGATGTCCTTCGAGCGGAACACCATGTCGCCGAACAGCGGCCGCTGCATGCAGCGCGACCCGAAATGGTCCGCCCGCCGCACGCCCTTCCATGGCACCACCGGTTGCGGCGGCCTCCACCGCAGTTCGCCGACAGGCGGCGCGACGTACGGGATGCCCCGGAATTCATCGAGACCGGCCGCGGCATCGTGAATGCCGGAAAGGCCTCCGCTGTCGATGCGCACCATGGGAGCGGGCGTGGTGGCCCACGCCGGCGCCACCAACAGCAGCATCACAGCGCCCAGCAGCACGCGGCGTGCACGAATTGCGGTGGAAAACATGCCATGAACCCTCGCTGGCGAGGCAGCGGTTCATCTTAGGGGATCGCATGATGCGGGGTGCGAATGCCCCGCAGGCGCCACCCGCGTTCACACGGCCTCCACGAAGGCTTCCACGCAGCCTGCACGTTCGATGTCGCACCGTGTACCGAATCGGCTGCCTCGACCGCGATACAGGATCGCCCGCCCATGGCAAAAACCGCATCCGAACCCGCATGGAAGCGCGAGGGTGAAGCGTGCATCACGCTGTCCGGATCGTGGAACCTGCTGGTCGACAAGCAACGTCGCCGCCGACTGCTTCGCGACTTCAGGCGGCTCGGCTCGCCGGGCGATTACTGCTGGGATCTGCAGCAGGTCGACGCACTCGACAGCACCGGTGCGCTGGTGTTGTGGAAGGCATGGGAAGGCCAGTTGCCCGATCAGCTCGCCTGCAGCGACGACCAGCGCCACCTCTTCACGCGGCTCGCGGACATGCCGGCCCTCGGCGAACCCGCGCGCACCGGTTCGCTGCACTGGCTCGATCGACTGGGCGCCGGAATCGTCGCGGTGCTCGCGACCGGCGGCGGCATGTTCCTGCTGGTCGGCCAATTGATGCTCGACATCGCCTATTGCGTGCGCCATCCACGCGTGATTCCGTGGAAGGAAATCTCCGCCAACATCTACCACATCGGCGCGACGGCGATGGTGCTGCTCGGCAGCATCGGCTTCCTGATCGGCGCGGTCATGACCATCCAGGTCGGCTTCGCGTTGCAACAATTCAATGCCTCCGACATGGTGATCGGCATGATGGCCACGGCGGTGCCGCGCGAACTGGGCGCGGTCGTGACCGGGCTGCTGATGGCCGGGCGTTCGGGTTCGGCGATGACCGCGAGCATCGGCGCGATGCACATCACCCAGGAATACAACGCGCTGCAGGCACTCGGTTCCGCGCCCAGCCTGCGGCTCGCGCTGCCGCGCGTGATCGGGGCCGGCATCGCCATGCCGCTGCTGGTGATATGGACCGACATCACCTCGATGCTGGGAAGCGCACTCGCCGCGCAGGCGCAACTCGGCATCAACTTCCGGCTGTTCCTGGCGGAAGCGGCACAGCAGGTGCAAATCGTGAATTTCTGGATCGGCCTCGGCAAGGGCGCACTGTTCGGCCTGGTGATCGCCCTGGTCGGGTCGTATTTCGGGATGAGCTCGACCCCCGATAGCGAGAGCATGAGCCGCAACACCACGTCTTCGGTGGTCACGAGCCTTACCATGATCCTGCTGCTCGATGCCTCGCTCGGCGCGGCGCTGACCAACGTGGGCCTGCTGTGAACGCCGTCGCCGACATGGCAACCGCCGAGCCCGTGATCGAGATCCGCGGCCTGTGCAAGCGCTTCGGGCGCCAGCAGGTACACAAGGGGCTCGACCTCGAAGTGCGGCGCGGCGAATTCCTGTCGGTGATCGGCACGTCGGGTTCGGGCAAGTCCACCCTGCTGCAGCAGGTGATCGGACTCGTGAAACCGGATTCGGGATCGATCCGGGTGCTCGGCGCGGCAGTCGGTGAACTCGACGGCGAGGACGCGCGTCTGCTGCGGCGGCATTGGGGCGTGCTGTTCCAGCAGGGCGCGCTGTTCAGCGCCTTCAGCGTGTTCGACAACGTCGCGTTCCCGATGCGCGAGTTGCGCAAGGAAGGCTGGTCGGTCGACGAGAACATGCTGCGCGACAGCGTGGCGCTCAAGCTGCACATGGTGGGCCTGAAACCCGAGGATGCCTGGAAACGCCCGGCGCAGTTGTCCGGCGGCATGTTGAAGCGCGCGGCGTTGGCCCGCGCGCTGATGCTGGAGGCGGAGCTGCTGTTCCTGGACGAACCCACCACTGGCCTGGATCCGGCTTCCTCCGCCGAGTTCGACGCCATGCTCGCCGCGCTCCACAAGGAATTGAACCTCACCGTGATGATGGTTACCCACGACCTCTACAGCATGGCGACCCTGAGCGACCGGATCGCGGTGCTCGAGGAAGGCCGACTGATTACGGTCGGAACGCTGCGTGAGGTCGCGCGTTACGACCACCCGTTCATCCGGGATTTCTTCCGCTCCCGGCGCAATGACGATCCGTTGCGTGACCTCGCCAACTACGAGAATGGTGCCTGACCGATGGAAAACCGCGCCCACGCCATCATCGCCGTCTGTTTCCTGATCGTGTTCGCGGTCGCCGCGGCGCTGATCTTCTACTGGCTGACTTCGGGTCCCAGCGAACCCCTGCCCTACCGGATCGTCACCAACGAATCGGTTGCCGGCCTCGCCCCGCAATCGCGGGTCGAGTTCAAGGGGATCGAAGTCGGACATGTGCAACGGATCCGGTTCGATCCGAACGATCGCTCGCGGGTGATCGTCGATTTCAACGTCCAGCGCGACACCTATATCACCCATGCGACGTACGCGGTGCTCGCGATGCACGGCATCACCGGCGGCGAAACGCTGGAGCTGAAACTCGGCAAGGGAAGCAGGGAGCTGCTCGCGACCAGCGACGGGAAGCCGGCGCGCATCCCGCTTCGCAAGGGACTGCTCGCTCAGCTCGAGGACTCGGCCAAGCAGAGCATGAAGGACCTGCAGGCCGTACTCGAGAACGCCAAGAAGGTGCTCAATGACGACAACCGCGAGCACATCAGCGCCTCGATCCGGCAGATCGACGCGGCGACTGCGAAGCTCGTGCAGATGGAGACGGAGTTGATGCCGGCGATGAAACAGATGCCTGCGCTGGTGCAAAGTGCACAAAAGAGCCTGGACGAGAGCCATGCGTTGCTTGCCAACGCGAACCGCATCGCCAAAGAAGCGCGCGGGCCCGTGAAGAAGGCTGGCAAGGTCGAGGACACGATCCAGCATCTGGGTCGCAAGTTGGACCGGCAAACGGCGCCCGACGTCCAGGCGCTCAGCCAGAGTCTGTTGCACACTTCGCGTCAGCTCGAAGACCTGATCCGCGAACTGAAGGCGAAGCCGCAGAGTTTGATCTTCGGCCCCGCCGCACCGCCGCCCGGGCCCGGCGAGCCCGGCTTCCAAAACCACGACAAGCACGGTGACGGTCATGAATAGGAAGTCGACAGGTAGTCCGGCAGGCACCGCAAAGCGGGCACCGTTCGCCGGCCGGAATTGCGGCGAGCAGTGTCCGCCTTGGCGCAAGCGCTCCGCTGGCTGCATTCCGGCAATCGGAAAATGGGCGTCGCTCGCGACGATTCGTCACTCATTCCCGGCAATGTTGCTGGCGGCGTGCCTGCTGCTCCTCGGCGGCTGCATGCATTCGACCAAGGCGCAGTTCACCGGCCACTATGGCCTCGGCACGGCGGCATCAGTGCCAGCGAACGGTTCCGGTGCGACCAACGCGAACGGAAAGATCCTGCAGGTCGCGCAGATTTCCGTGCCCGATTGGCTTTCCGGCAATGCGATGTTCTACCGCCTGGACTACCGCAACGACGATCGCGTTGCCGCGTATGGACAGTCGGACTGGATCGCCCCGCCCGCGGACCTTCTGGAACCGATCCTCCAGCGCGCGCTCGCCGGGGGCGGCTGGCGTGCGGTCGTCGGACCGCGCAACCCGGCGACCGCCGATACGAGCCTGCAACTGAGGCTCGATGATTTCAGCCAGGCATTTGCACAACCGGGCGAGAGCAAGGGCGTCCTCGACGCAACCGCGACGCTTATGGACAGCCACAACGACAGCGTGATCGCGCAGAAGCACTTCCATGTCGAAGTCGCCGCAGCCACCCCCGATGCACGGGGTGGTGCCAAGGCCCTGGCCGACGCAAGCCGCAAGTTCGCTGCGCAATTGCAAACCTGGGTGCAGGCAACGGCGGGAGCCCGCTGACGCCGCTCACGATCGATCCGGCGGAAGCCGCGTCGCGGGTCCGCCCTGCGCTTCCACGATCCGCACCGCGGGTCGCTACACCTGCGACCGCAGGAACCGCGCAGCCCGATGGCGCGCGCGGGCCGCCATCGACCATTTCCGCACTTCCTCGAGGGTGACTCGGCGGGCGCGCGCCAGGTCATCGGCGAAGGAACGATCGAGTTGCTCCACCAGCGCGTGGTCGTAGGCAACCAGCGCCTCCTCGTAATTCAGCTCGAACGAGCGCGTATCGAAATTCGGCGAGCCGAACAGCGCGATGGTGCCGTCCACCGTGACGGTCTTGGTGTGGATCATCGTCGGCTGGTACTCGTGGATCGCGACGCCCGCTTCGAGTAGTTCGCGGTAGTAGGTCTTGCTGGCGAGCGACACGATGTGCGAGTCGGTGTGGGGGCCGGGTACCAGCAGCGTCGTCTCGACCCCGCGCCGGGCAGAGGTCATCAACCCGAGGTGCAGCCGCGGATCGGGCACGTAGTACGGCGTGGTGACACGGATCGTTTCGCGCGCGCCGTGGAAGAACAGCCAATAGGTGAAACCGATGGTCGATACCCGGATGCTCGGGGCCGCGTCGATCGCGACGACCCGGGTGCCGCCGGCGCCCTCCAGGGCCGGAAACAGCGATTCGCCTGCCAGTACTTCACCGGTCGCCTGCCGCCAGTTGACCCCGAACGAACCCTGCAGGTACCGCACCACGGGGCCGCGCACGCGGAAGTGATCGTCGCGCCAGTGGCTTGGATCCTGCCCGTGGCCGGTCCACACGTCGGCGATGCCGACACCGCCGGTGAATCCGGTGTGGCCGTCGACCACCATCACCTTGCGGTGGGTGCGGTCGTTGAAACGCCCGAGGTTGTACCAGCGCAGCGGACGGAACCACGCGAAGGTACAACCGGCCTGCCTGAGTTGTTCGACCATGTCCGGCGCCATCCTGCCGCCGCCCACCGCATCCACCAGCAGGCGCACCTTCACGCCACGCCCGGCAGCGGCACACAATTCATCCGCGAACCTGCCGGCGATGTCGCCTTGCCAGTAGATGTAGGTCAGCAGGTTCACCGAGCGGGTGGCCTCGCGGATCGCTTCCAGCATGGCCGGGAAGATCTCGTCGCCGTTCAGCAGCATGTCGATGGCGTTGCCGTCGATGAGCGGCGCGTCGAGGTTCGCCGACAGCGCCCGGGCCGATTCCTCGCCATCGAGCGGCGGATCGACCGCCATGCAGCGCGGCGCGATCTCCGACTGGTCGGGCACCAGCCAGTTGTAGAACATCATGGCGAGCGCCAGCACGCCGATCGCGGCCACCACATAAAGGATGATCATGCTCGCAACTGCCTCCTGCTTTTGGCCGGCGCTTCGCTGCATGCGGCGCTGTTCCATCGCGGTGCCGCGGACCGCGCCATGCGCGGCCTTGCACGGCAAAGTGTTGTGGGAGGCCGAAGGTGCGCAGCCGCCACCACGCAGGAAACCAGTATAGACATCGCCGTGCAGCCTCGCGTCCGGCGGCGGTCACGCTGACCTGGATGGCGTACGCTACGCTATTGGACAACGGGCAACAGACGTGGACGAGCCGGAACTTGAGAGCGAGCTGGACCCGTGGGTGCACTGGTTCGCCCGGATCGGCTTCCTCGCCCGCGGCACCGTCTATGCGCTGATCGGCTATTTCGCATTGCGTTCGGCGATTGGCCACGGTCGGCCATCCTCGTCCAGCGACGCCTTTGCCAACATTGCCTCGACCGCCACCGGAAGTGCATTGTTGGCGCTGCTGGCCGTGGGCCTCGGCTGTCTGGTCCTGTGGCGCGTTTCGCAGATCGCGTTCGGCCTGCTGCTGGAGCGGAAACCGCTCGCAGCCAGGATTGCCATTCGCTTCGGCTGGGCTTGCAGTGGAATTTTCTACGTCGGGCTGGCGGCCGACGTGCTGTATCGCCTGTTCGCCAAGGGGCGACCGGACCACGGCCATTCGCTGGCGCTGGTCACCGGCTGGATGATGCGCCTGCCACTGGGGCGGTTCGTCGCCGCCGCGGTCGCCATCGGGATCCTCGTGTACGCGCTGTGGCAGCTGTATCGCGCCGCCACCGTCCGGGTTGTCCAACGGCTGCAGAAACGTCCGCGGCACGGACTTCGGGTGCTCGAGTCCTGGTTGGTGATCGCCGTGAGCGAGTTTGGCGTACTCGCGCGCGCATTGGTGCTCGCGCTGATCGGCCTGCTTCTGGTCGTGGCCGCCTGGCAGTACCAGCCACAGCATTCGCGCGGGTTTTCCGGTGCCCTCGAATTCGTCCGCAATCGGGCCTACGGCGATTGGTTGCTGGGAGCGGTCGCCGTGGGCCTGATGGCCTATGCCGTCTTCCAGCTCGCGATGGCGCGTTGGCGGCGCATCGATGAGGAACCACCCGAGCACTGGCATCGGGACACTTGACCGTTGCAGCGCACCGGGCGAACACGTCGCCCTCCCTCAGCGCCTGCCTGCGCCTGACTGGGCCGCAGGCGGCGGCCCACGCACCGCAAGATACGTGCAGAACAGCACCACCGCGGTCACCGACAGCGCGAGGAACACGATCGGAATGTCGTACACGCTGCCCATGTGCAGCGCGCTCATCGCGATCGTGCCGAGCGCGGCGATGCCCATCCGCAGAAAGCCGAGCACCGAGGACGCGGCGCCCGCATTGTCACCGAATGGCGCGATGGCCTTGGCGGTGCTCACCGGCACCGTCAGCCCGACACCGACGAAAGCGATCCCGATCGGCAGGAGATAGGTCGCGAGATTGCCGTTGCCGTCCGCGAACAGCGCGACCAGCATCAACGCGATCGATCCAGCGAGCACGAGCGCCAAGCCTCCCCCGATGATCGCGAGGTGCGGCACGCGCGGGGTCAGCCACGCGCACGCACCCGCGCCGATCACGAACGCGACGAGGATCGCAATCGCGACGATCACGATCGCGCCGCTGCCCTCGTGCAGCACGTTGATCACCAGGTCCGGCGCACCGATCAGCGCCGCGTATACGACGCCCACGCACAAGCCGCCCATCGCGACGTAGAACAGGAAGCCGCGGGTTCCGAGCACCTCGCGCGCGTTGCTCCATAACCGCTTCCGCTCCAGCGCGCGCGGGTCCGGCTCGGGCAGGGTCTCCGGCAACCAGCGCCAGACGGAGTATGTAAGCGCGAGCGATACCGCGAGCAGCAGCGCGAAATTCGCGTGCCAGCCGAACGCGTGCGCGATGTAGGTGCCGGCGACCGGACCGACCGCCGGCGCCACGGCGAACGCCGCATTGATCTTGGCGTACACGCGCTGCCGGCGCTTCGCGGAGAATGCATCGCGCACGACGGCGTCGGCGATGACACCGCCCGCGCAGGCGCCGACGCCCTGGATGAAGCGACCGCCGATCAGCGGCCAGACCGACATGCTGAGCATGCACAGGAGTGCGCCGGCCGAGAGTACGACCGCACCGAACAACATCACCGGTCTGCGGCCCCATCGGTCCGAGGCCGGCCCGAACACCAACTGGCTCACCGCGGAGGCCGCGAGGTACGCGGCCATGGTGAACTGGATCATCCCGTAGTCGGCGTGCAGCGCCTTGGCCATCGCGGGCATGGCCGGCGTGTATTCGGTGTCGCCGAACGGACCGGCCGCCATCATGAACGCGAGCAACCAGATCGCGGGCGCCGCGGACTTTCGCGCAGCACGTGCCGCGGCGACCATCAATGGCGTGCCATCGCGACGGCAACGAACCGCGCCGTCAGTCGTCCCCGCGAGGTGGGAGCCTGTCCATGGCGACCGGGGCGTGAACATGCCATACACGCACTATATGGCAGAGTGCTCGCGCTCGGAAAGCCTCGTACCGGTGCGCAGCCATGGAAGCGGAAGACGACACCCAGACACCGGCATCGGCACCGGTCATTGCGACGGTGGAATTGGGCCGCTGGTTTCGCCGCGACGTCGAGGAACCCATCGAGCACATCGTCGGCGGCCGCAAACGGCTGAAGGTCATCGCGCTGCTTGCCTGCGTGCTTGCGTTGGACGCCGCCGACAAGGCCACCATCGGCGCCGTCGCCGCCCAACTCGAGCACGACCTCCACATCGGCAACGTCGAGGTGGGCCTGCTGGTGACCGTTTCCACCGCGATCGGCGCGTTCGCGACATTGCCGTTCGGCGTGTTGGTCGACCGCATGCATCGCGGCCGGCTGCTGGTGATTGGAATCGGACTGTGGTCGCTCGCGATGATCGCGAGCGGCGCGGCGATCAGCTATCCGATGTTGCTGGTGTGCCGGCTGGGGCTCGGCGCAGTGGTCGCGATGGCATCGCCCGCGATCGCTTCGCTGGTCGGCGACTTCTTCCATCCCGCCGAGCGTGCCCGGATCTACAGCTACATCCTGGCCGGAGAACTCGTCGGCGTGGCGTTCGGATTTTTGATCTCCGGAAACGTCGCCGCGATCGCCTCGTGGCGGGTGCCGTTCTTCATCCTCGCCGGCCTCGGCCTCGTGCTCTCGGTGGTGATCGCGCGCAAACTCCCCGAACCCAGGCGCGGCGGCCAGGGCCGGATGGAGGACGAGACCCAGGACGGCGACGAAGAAGAAACCCATCCGGTGGACGAGATCGTCGATGAGCGCGGGATCGATCCGCGGCATGGGCTGGTCCTGAACGAAGACCCCGACAAAATGTCGTTGTGGCACGCGGTTCGCTACGTATTGTCGATCCCCACTTATCGGGTCCTGATCATCGCGTCGGCGCTCGGCTATTTCTATTTCACCGGCCTGCGCACGTTCGCGATCGTATTCATGCGCGAGCACTTCGATCTCCAGCAGGCCATGGCCAGCAGCGTGACCGTGGGAGTAGGGGTGGGTTCGATCGCCGGCGTGCTGGTCGTCGGCTGGGCCGCGGACCGGATGATCGACCATGGGCATTTGCGCGGGCGCATCGTCGCCGGCACGGTCGCCTATTTCGTCGCGACGCTCGGCCTTGCAGGCGGTCTGCTCGCGCCCAGCCTGATCTTCGCTGCCCCATTCTTTTTCGTGGCGGCCGGTGGACTCGGTGGTGCCAATCCGGCGGTCGATTCGGCGCGGCTGGACATCATGCATTCGCGCTTGTGGGGCCGCGCCGAAGGGGTGCGTTCCACCCTGCTGTACGCGTTCCAGGCAGCCGCCCCGCCCTTGTTCGGCTGGGTCTCCGGCGTGTTCGGCGGTGGAAGCACCGGCGCCGGTCGGTCACCCACGGGAGCCGGCTCCGGACACGGGCTCGACATGGCATTCCTGCTGATGCTGGTGGCGCTGGCCGCGGCGGGCTTCGTGATGCTGCGCGCGATGCAGACCTATCCACGCGACGTCGCCACCGCGATTGCATCCGAGCGTCACGCGCCCGGAAAAAACAGGAAGAAACGCGCCCATCCGCCCGCCGCAAGCTAGGCGTCGTCGCTGCGCACCTGCGCGTGGCTGATCAGGCCGATGATCAGGCTGCCGCCGACGATGTTGCCGGCGAGCGTCGGCAACAGGAACCGCACGATGTAGTCCGCCGCAGGCAGGTCGCCCCGCCACACCAGATACAGCACCTCGGTCGAGCCCGCGATCACGTGGGTAAAGTTGCCGAGGCCGATCAGCCACGTCATCAGCACGATCACGATCACCTTGGCGTGCGGCAACGCCGGAATCAGCCACACCATGGTGCCCAGCAACCAACCGGCGATGATGCCCTTGGTGAACATCTGCAGCGTGGTGTTGCGCATGATCTCCTCGGCCTGCGAGACCAGCGCCGCGTGGGTCGCGGCATCCAGCACGTGCATGTAGACCATCCCGCAGGCGAACAGCGCGACGCCCACCAGGTTGCCGACCAGCAC
>JBOHYO010000472.1:0-4066 GCA_050737935.1 Rhodanobacteraceae bacterium | reverse complement strand
CACCTCGCACATCAAGCGTATCCGCAAGAAATTCCTGGCCATCGATCCGGCCTTCGATGCAATCGAGACGGTGCATGGGGTTGGGTATCGCTGGAAGCCGTGAAGCTCGGGACTCGGGACTCGGGATTCGGGATTCGGGATTCGGGATTCGGGATTCAAAGCTCGTGACCATTGGTATCTGCGGTTGTTGCTGCCTTGACTGCCTTGCCGGGGTCGAGTGCGCGCTGACTGCGTTTGCGTCAAGATGACGAACCAGTCGTCACAGGGGCCGGGTTTCACAAATGCACTCATGACACCGGATTTCGCTTCCCCGGGTCCCGGGTCCCGAGTCCCGAGTCCCGGCTCCGCATGACCCTCCGCCGCAAATTGCTGCTGGTTGCGCTGTCGACGCTGGCGTTGCCCTGGGCGGGCTGGCTCTATGTGCGGCAGATGGAGCGCCTGCTGCGCAACAGCCAGGAGCAGGCGTTGCTGGCGATCGCGTTCGCGCTCGACCGCGGCCTGGTCGCGGTCGGCGCGGAGCTGCCGCACGACGACAGGAATTGGTACATCCAGCAGGCAACGCGGCCGATCGTGGTGGACGGAAGTGCACGCGACTGGTCGGCGATTTCGCGCTGGGCGCAGCGCCCGTTGCCAGGCGTTGAGGTGCAGCTCGCCCATGATCCCGCCTGGTTGTATCTGCGCGTCAGGGTCGCGGACGCGACTCCCACCCGGCTGGACGCGGGGGATCCGGCGGCAATCGAAGCCGACCACGTGGTGCTGGAACTGGTGCGCGGGATCCATCAGCGCAGTTACCTTTTGGCCAGCGCGGCCTCCGGTGCATTCCTGGCGCGGCCGCTGGATCCGCGGGTGCACGGCCTGCCGGACGAGATCAGCGGGCAATGGCTGGACGACGGCAAGACCTATCAGATCGAGTTGCGGATGCCGCGTGCGCAGGCGCCCGACAAGCTCGGGATCGGCGTGTTCGATGCAAACGCGCCGAATCGTTTCGACGGCGGCAAGCCCGATGTCCGGCCGTTGCTCAGCCAGTCGCCCGCGCTTTCGAACGATCTCACGCAACTCGCGCCCAGCGGTGTCCGGGTGCGGCTGCTCAGCGCCGATGGCTGGGTAATCGGCGAAGGCGGCAGCATGCTCGATTCCGCCAAGCCCAAGCCGAGCCGCTTCCCGTGGCTGCAAGGGGTGCTGTCGGACCTGCTGGTGGTGCCTTCACTGGACCGGCGCCAGCACCTGCCCCGCGAAATCCCGCGGCTGTCCGAACCCGACGTGCAACAGGCGCTGGATGGACAGGCGACCGCGAACTGGCGAGGCGGCGACGTGCCCGGCAGCGTGGTGCTCACCGTCTCGGTGCCGCTGGATGTGCGGGGGCAGAACCGCGGCGCGCTGGTGCTGGAACAATCCAGCCAGGCATTGCCGCTCCTCACCAACCGCGCGCTGCTCGGACTGATGCTGGCGAGCATCGTGGTGCTGCTCATCGCGGGCGCGGTGCTGTTTGCCTTTGCCACCTGGCTGTCCGTACGGATCGGCCGCCTGCGCTACGCCGCCGAGCGTGCTCAGCACCATGAGGGACTTGCGGGAGCGCGCCTGCCGCTGGTCGATGACCAAGACGAACTGGGCGACCTGGCGCGCAGCCTCGCGCGCCTGCTGGAATCGGTCGGCACCTACACCGAATATCTGCGCAAACTCGCCTCCAACCTGTCGCATGAACTGAACACGCCGCTGGCGATCGTGCGCTCGTCGCTGGAAAACCTCGAACACGCCGAGCTGCCGCGCGAGGCGTTGCCCTACCTCGCGCGTGCACGCGATGGAGCAGCGCGGATCGGCACCATCGTGCGTGCGATGAGCGAGGCCAGCCGCATGGAACGCGCGATGGCTTCGGCCGACGGCGAGGACATGGACCTGGCGCAGGTGGTGCGCGGCTGCGTCGAGGCCTACCGGCCGCTCGCCGGGTTGCGCGAGCTGGCCTTCTCGGCGCCGGAGCATCCGGTGCCGCTGTATGGCGCGCCGGAACTGATCGCCCAGGCGTTGGACAAGTTGTTCGACAACGCATTGTCGTTCACGCCCGCGGACGGCTGGATCCGGGTCGCACTGGAGGCGGGCGACTCGGGCGGCGCGTGCATCGCGGTCTCCAATCGCGGCTCGCAGCTCCCGGAATCGATGCAGGGCCAGTTGTTCGATTCGCTGGTAAGCGTGCGCGGCAGCGGCGCGCGCGCGGGGACCCCGCACCTTGGCCTCGGGCTGTACGTTGTGCGGCTGGTCGCGGAACTGCACCAGGGCAAGGTGTCGGCGCGCAACGATCCGGACGGCGTCACCTTCGAAATGGAGCTGCGGGGAATGCGGCGGGAATAGTTTTGCGTTCGTCCATGAACGCTGCATCACGGGGCGCTCGGTTTTCCAAGGCTCCTCGCGGTATGTGAGACCAGAACGGCCATCCATGGCCTGGCTTTCCACGTATTTGTGCATTCGTCCGTGAATGCTTCCTCGTTCGGCGGATTTACGGAGTGCGGTGCTCCGGGTTTTGCAGGTCCAGAACGGCCATCCATGGCCTGACTTTCCACAACAGCCGCTTCGGTTGGGACGCCATGGCCGGCTGTCCCTAGAATGCGCGTTTCCCGGAGGAACGGTTCCGTGCTCGACCAAGACCAATTCGATGCGCTCGCCCGCGACGGCCACAACCGGATCCCGCTGGTGCGCGAGGTGCTGTCGGATCTCGATACGCCGCTGTCGGTGTACCTGAAACTCGCCGACGGCCCGTACACTTTTTTGCTGGAGTCGGTCGAGGGCGGCGCGAACTGGGGTCGCTATTCGATCATCGGCCTGCCGGCGCGGCGCGTTTTCAGCTTCCGCGCGCACATGCTGACCGTGATTGAAGACGGCGCGGCGATAGAAACGCGCGAGATCGACGATCCGCTCGCGGAAGTGGAGCGTCTGCGTGCGCAATACCGCGTGCCTCACTTGCCTGACCTGCCGGCCTTCACGGGCGGGCTGGTCGGGTACTTCGGTTTCGAGGCGGTCGGGTACATCGAGCCCAGACTTGCGAAGTGGGATCGTCCCGACGAACTCGGCACGCCCGACATCCTGCTGATGCTGGCCGAGGAAGTCGCCGTGTTCGACAACCTCAAGGGTCGGTTGTACCTGATCGTGCACGCCGATCCTGCGCGCCCGCACGCATATGCGCGTGCGCAGCGACGACTGGATGCCCTGGCCCACCATCTGCGCCAGGGCGGCGCGGCTTACCCGCAACCCACCCATGGTGCGGCGCTGGACGAGCGCGATTTCAAATCCTCGTTCACGAAGGAAGCCTTCGAGGCGATGGTGGAGCGCTGCAAGGCCTACATCCGAGCGGGCGACGTATTCCAGGTCGTCCCCTCGCAGCGCCTGAGCATCGGCTTCAATGCGCGGCCGGTGGACGTCTATCGCGCGCTGCGCGCATTGAATCCGTCGCCGTACATGTATTTCTTCGACCTTGGCGAAACCCAGATCGTGGGTTCCTCGCCCGAAATCCTCGCGCGCCTGAAGGATGGCAAGGTCATGGTGCGGCCGCTCGCGGGCACGCGGAAACGTGGGGCGACGGCGGAGGAAGACGCGGCGCTGGAACAGGAATTGCTGGCCGATCCCAAGGAGCGCGCCGAGCACCTGATGTTGATCGACCTCGGTCGTAACGACATCGGTCGCATCAGTGAAATTGGAAGTGTCGAGGTCAGCGACTCGTTCGCGATCGAACGCTACTCGCACGTGATGCACATCGTCTCGCAGGTGGAGGGCACGCTGCGTCGCGATCTCACGGCGATGGACGCGCTGCGCGCGTGTTTTCCCGCGGGCACCGTATCCGGAGCCCCCAAGATCCGCGCCATCGAGATCATCCAGCAGTTGGAGCCGGGCAAGCGCAATGTCTATGCCGGCGCAGTCGGTTGGCTCGGTTGGTGGGGCGACTTCGACACCGCGATCGCGATCCGGACCGCCGTGATCAAGGATGGGATGCTGCACGTGCAGGCCGGCGCCGGCATCGTGCACGACTCCGATCCCGCCAGCGAATGGGAAGAAACCATGAACAAGGGTCGCGCGCTGTTTC
>JBOHYO010000471.1:0-3746 GCA_050737935.1 Rhodanobacteraceae bacterium | reverse complement strand
GCGGCATCAGGCTCGGCATCCAGTTTTTCGACACGCAGAACTTCGCCCTGCATCACGCGGTACTGGCGACCGCCGGTGAGAATGACTGCGTACATGGTTTCGGTTTCTCTGGTTTTGTCGTTATTCTGGGTGAATCGGACGCGCAGCCGCGCGCTCGAACCGGCGATTCTAACGTGTTTTCAGGGAATTGGGCAAGCGAGTTGGTGTTTGTCCCCTTCGATTCGAAAGGGGCCGTCGCGCAACGGCGAGGGGATGCTGGTGCACCCCAAGAGCCATCCCCTTGGGCGGCGACACGTTGGGCTTCCCCCGGGTAAAACCCGGGGTCAACCCAACCTACCGAAGGCGGGGGCACACGGCGCCGCCGAAACCGGTCAAGACCGTAGGTTGGGCTGATCCCGGACTTGTTGCGGGAGAAGCCCAACATCGTCCTGCGGCGACGCGTTGGGCTTCCGCCGGATCAAGCCCGGCGTCAACCCAACCTGCAGACCCCGCAACACATCGGCACGCGTATACGCGGATGCTCGAAAAACCGGCCGCCAATCCCCACATCGGCCGGGTCGCTATAGTAACGGGCTTTGTGCCGCGCTTCCCCATGGACACCATCCACATCCGCGGTGCCCGCACCCATAACCTCAGGAACATCGACCTCGACCTGCCGCGCGATCAACTGATCGTGATCACCGGGCTGTCGGGCTCGGGCAAGTCGTCACTTGCCTTCGATACGCTGTACGCGGAGGGCCAGCGGCGCTACGTCGAGTCGCTGTCGTCGTATGCGCGACAGTTCCTGTCGATGATGGAAAAGCCCGACGTCGATCACATCGAAGGCCTGTCGCCGGCGATTTCGATCGAGCAGAAATCGACCTCGCATAACCCGCGGTCGACGGTCGGTACCATCACCGAAATCCACGACTACCTGCGCCTGCTGTACGCACGCGTGGGCACGCCGCGTTGCCCGAACCACGGCACCCCGCTGGCCGCGCAGACGGTCACCCAGATGGTCGATGCGACGTTGGCGCTGCCGGAAGCCAAGCGCTTCATGCTGCTGGCGCCGGTGGTGCGCGAACGCAAGGGCGAGCACGTTCAGGTGTTCGAACAGTTGCGCGCGCAGGGTTTCGTGCGCGCGCGGGTCGATGGCGAGGTGCACGACCTCGACGCGGTGCCGGCGCTCGGCCTGCGCATCAAGCACACGATCGAAGTGGTCATCGACCGCTTCCGCCCGCGCGCAGATTTGAAGCAGCGCCTTGCCGAATCGTTCGAAACCACGCTGCGCCTCGGCGAAGGACTGGCGATCCTGGTCAATCTGGATGACGAGAAAGCGCCGGAGCAATTGTTCTCGTCGCGCTATTCCTGCCCCCTGTGTGACTATTCGCTGCCGGAACTGGAACCGCGGCTGTTCTCGTTCAACTCGCCGGTCGGCGCGTGCCCGACCTGCGACGGACTCGGCGTCACCCAGTTCTTCGATCCTGCGCGGGTGGTCGCGCACCCGGAACGCTCGCTTGCGAATGGCGCGATCCGCACCTGGGACCGGCGCAATCCGTATTACTGGCAGATGGTGCAGTCGCTCGCGAAGCATTACGGCTTCGATCCCGAAATGCCGTGGAACAAACTGCCCGCGGCCACGCGCGACGCGGTGTTGCAGGGTTCCGGGAAAGAGGCGATCGCATTCCGCTACACGCCGTCCCGTTCGGGCGGCGCGGTCACGCGCAAGCATCGTTTCGAGGGCATCCTTCCGAATCTGGAACGTCGTTACCGCGAAACCGACTCGAACATGGTGCGCGAGGAACTGGCGCGCTTCATCAGCGAACGGCCCTGTCCGGAGTGCCACGGCGAGCGGCTCAATCTGTCCGCGCGCAATGTGTTCGTGGGGGAGAAGAATCTTCCTTCGTTGTCTGCGCTCGCGATCGGCGATGCGCGCACGTTCGTCGACGGCCTGCAGCTCGCAGGCTGGCGCGGAGAGATCGCCGAACGCATCGTCAAGGAAATCCGCGAGCGCCTGCGGTTCCTGATCGACGTCGGCCTCGATTACCTCACCCTCGACCGCAAGGCCGATTCGCTTTCGGGCGGCGAAGCACAGCGCATTCGCCTGGCTTCGCAGATTGGCGCGGGGCTGGTGGGCGTGATGTACGTACTGGACGAACCGTCGATTGGCCTGCACCAGCGCGACAACGCGCGGTTGCTGGGCACGTTGACGCGCCTGCGCGACCTCGGCAACACCGTGATCGTGGTCGAACACGACGAGGAGGCGATTCGCACCGCCGACCGGATCATCGACATCGGTCCCGGCGCCGGCGTGCACGGCGGTGAGGTCGTCGCCCAGGGTTCGCTCTCCGACATCCTCGCCGCACCTCGCTCGCTGACCGGGCAGTACCTGTCGGGCAAGCGCTCGATCGACGTCCCGCAACTGCGCCGCCAGCCGGATCCGAAGCGCGTGCTGAAGCTGAAGGGCGCCCACGGCCACAACCTGCAGCACGTGGATCTCGAGGTTCCGGCGGGCCTGTTCACCTGCATCACCGGCGTGTCCGGTTCGGGCAAGTCCACGCTCGTCAACGACACCCTGTACCGCATCGCCGCCGTGGAATTGAACGGCGCATCGGCGCAACCCGCGCCGTACGCGTCGATCGAAAAGCTGGACCTGTTCGACAAGGTGCTGGACATCGACCAGTCACCGATCGGACGCACGCCGCGCTCGAATCCGGCTACGTATACGGGCGTGTTCACGCCATTGCGCGAACTGTTCGCGCAGGTGCCCGAGGCGCGCGCGCGCGGCTACAAGGCCGGCCGTTTCAGCTTCAACGTCAAGGGCGGGCGTTGCGAGGCCTGCGAGGGCGACGGGCTGATCAAGGTCGAGATGCACTTCCTGCCGGACATGTACGTGTCGTGCGATGTCTGCCACGGCAAGCGTTACAACCGCGAAACGCTGGAAATCCACTACAAGGGCTACACGATCGCCGACGTGCTGGACATGACGGTCGAGCAGGCGCGCGAGGTGTTCACACCCGTGCCGCAGATCGCGCGCAAGCTGGAAACCCTGATGGAGGTGGGCTTGGGCTACATCAAGCTCGGCCAGAGCGCGACCACGTTGTCGGGCGGCGAGGCGCAGCGCGTGAAGCTGTCGAAGGAACTCTCGCGCCGCGACACCGGCAACACGCTCTACATCCTCGACGAACCCACCACCGGCTTGCACTTCCATGACATCGAACAACTGCTGCGCGTGCTGCACCGGCTCGTGGACGGCGGCAGCACGGTGATCGTGATCGAGCACAACCTCGACGTGATCAAGACCGCCGACTGGATCGTCGACCTCGGTCCCGAAGGTGGCGCCGGCGGTGGACGCATCATCGCGGCCGGCACGCCGGAAACCATCGCCGCGACGCGGAACTCGTACACGGGACAGTTCCTCGCGCCGGTGCTGGAGACCGCGGCGACATCGAAACCGACACGCAAGAAGAAGCGCGCGTGATCGTGAACAGCAAGTTCGCTCACGAACGCACTGGCTATTCAGTACCATCTCGTCATTCCGGGTTCCACCGCCGGTGAAACCGGCGATGGCCCCGGAATGACGAATGGGTTGTTGCGCGCCTGGTCCAACGGAAACACCTCACCAACATGAACGACGACAAGCAAAAAAGCCCGACCAAACGCGCGCCGCGCAAGCGGTCCAGATCGAAACGTCAATCGGGCAATCCGGATGCAGCGCGTAGCCCGGATGCAGCGCAGCGGAATCCGGGACCGCCCGACAAAGATGC